>DATIDO010000139.1:0-4963 GCA_035456245.1 Polyangiaceae bacterium | reverse complement strand
CCGATCCGGCGACGAGTCCTTCGACCGAGCACACCGTGTTCGAGCTGGGTCCGGGCGCCAGCCTCTCGGCTGCCGTCGATCTGCGCTTCTGAGTGGCGGCGCTTTCGACACGGAACTCGCGCTCGCCGGAGACCCACTGGAGATGACTGGAGTCAGGCAGACGCGACGTTGGGGCGCTGGTGCAGGAGGAGCCGCACTGGCCCTGCTGTGTGCGCTCGCGTGTGGGTCCGGGACCGACACGGGTGGCAACGACAACGACGGCGACGGCGACGCGAGTGGTGTCGACGACGGCTCGACTCCCGATGGAGCTGGCGATGGGAGCGACGGCACGGCCGGCGCGCCCCCGGCGCTCGACGAGGGGCTCGGCGAGTACCCGTTCACCCCGTCGACCGTGACCCGAGGCGGAACGATGAGCTTCCTCGACGTCGGAGCGGCGGGCTGGTGGCCGCGTCGGCTCGATCGCGAGGCCGGCGATCCGGCCTGTAACTACCGCGATTCGGCGGGGCAGTGGTCTTACTGTTGTCAGGAGGAGCACCACACCGAGAGCACGCGGTTGGCGCCCTTCGACGAAGAGATGACCCTGATCCTGAAGGCGGTCTCGCTGTCCCAGCTGGCCGTCTATCAGCCCAGTTCGTCGAACGAGGGCTCCAACTGGCAGCTGGTGTCCAGTTGGGATCGCCGCCACAGCGAGGCCAACAACTTCGCCTTCACCAACGGTCAGACGACTTCGTCCAGCTTCGACGGCGATCTGACCAAGAAGGACTGCAACGTCTACGTCGCGCAGAGCGGCAGCTTCGACTGCGGTGACGGCCAAGACTACTACTGCCCGGACGATCCGGGGATGCTGCAGCTCGGCTATTCGGGCTCCAAGCTGATCGTCTTCCTCGGCAACATGGACTTCGACGACGCTGCCGTGGAGAAGTGCGACGGCGGCGCAGGCGGACATCCCGGACCGTGGGTGGCGTTCGTGGCCTCCGAGCTGGTGCGCGACGGCGCACGCAAATGGAGCGACTGCAACTGCTACACGCGCACCCCCTACGTGGGTGACGGCTGCGGAGAGATGAACGTCTTCGAGGTCGTGATGGACAACAACGAATACTCGAACCGCGACTTCGCCAGCACGGGCGTGCGCTCCTACCAAGAGGGCCACGTGGGTGGCGCCGTCTGTGGGACGGGCTGCTCCTGGGACGCGTTCCCCGAAGACGTCGAGGTGGTCGATGCGTGTGGCCAACAGGCCTATGAGACCGGGCCCGAGCTCGAGATGGGTGGCACGACCGACGGCTGCCCGGTGTGGCGCCGGCCACGCGGTGATCGCTACTTCTTCGTCCTGCTCGACCGCGATCAGCGTCAGATCCAGGTGGGCGTGATCCACCCCCAGTCCATTCCGGATGGCGCGACTGGGCTGTTGCCCGGCCTGCCGGCGCGGCTGGATCGGTCGACCATCGATGGCCTCTTGGCTCTGCGTTTGCCCGAAGGAGGATGAACTTGAACTTCCAGAGTTGGATGATGCGTGGTGCGGGTGCGACGCTCTTGCTCGGTGGCTGGCTGGTGGCGTGCTCCAGCGAAGCCGGTGACACGGATGGCGCCGGTGACGCGGACGGCACGAGCCCCGATGGCGCCAACGCGGATGGTGGTCCCGATGCCCCCAGCGACGGTGCCGATGGCAGCGATGTCGACGGCGACGGTGTCGACGGCGGCGGCTCGGGAGGAAGCGCAGCGGGACCTCGCGGCGCCAACTGCAAGCGCGGCCTGGCCTATGGTGGCCACTCGGACGCGGACTTCGCCGCGCTCTCACCGGCCTTGTCGTGGTGGTACAACTGGTACTTCGAGCCGGACGAAGCGTTGCGTGACGGCAACTACCGCAGCGCGGACGTCGAGTACGTGCCGATGTACCACAGCGTGAAGGAGGCATTCGATCCCGACACGATGATCGAGCGCATCCCCAGCGACTCGAAGATGCTGCTGGGCTTCAACGAGCCGAACTTCCACGTGCAGGCGAACCTTTCGGCGGCGGCCGCTGCGGCAGCTTGGCCCGAGGTCGAACGCATCGCCGACGCCCACGGTCTCGCGATCGCCTCGCCAGCGGTGAACTATTGCGGGCCAGCGCAAGACTGCTGGGACACGAACCCCTTCGACTACCTGGACGACTTCTTCGCCGCCTGTGAGGGCTGCCGCGTCGACGCCATCGCCTTCCACATCTACGTCGGCTGCAACGCGGGCGGCGAGAATCACGCGCAGTGGCTGATCGACCACGTGAAGAACTACGAGGCGCGCTTCCCCGAGGGGACCTACCCGCAGAAATTCTTGCTCACCGAGTTTGCCTGCAGTGACGCCGCGAACTTCGCTGAGCAGCGCGCCTTCTTGGAGGACGCCGTCGAGTACCTGGAGGGCAACCCACGCGTCGCCCGCTACGGTTGGTTCAGCGGCCGCTTCGACGGCATGCAGTTCGTCGATCTGTACGGGGCCGACGGTCAGCTGACCGAGTTGGGCGTGGCTTACCGCGACGCTCCGCAAGCGGAGAACTGCAAGCGCTGAAGGCCAGTACGCGCGGGAGAGCGCGTGCCGGACAGTGCGTGCCGGACAGTGCGTGCCGGACAGCGCGTGCCGGACAGTGCTCACGAGGCAGCGCGCACGGGACCCTCCCGTGCGCAGTCAGTGCAAGTCGATACCGAAACCCAGCGAGAGCGAGAGATCGTCGCGCTTCGGTGTGACGCCATCGGCGCCGGTCACGGTCGTTTCTTGGCGGTCGTAGACGGCCATCAGATCGGCCGTGGCCTTGCCGAACAGGGCGAAAGAGAGGCGCGCCGCGCCATGGTGATAGGTGAACGCGGGCTCGGTGACGACGATGGAGCTCTGCCACTGCAGCTCGTAGCCGAGCGTCGGCGCGAGGGCGCCGTTGACCTGGAGACCGGGACGAACGAAAGCGCCTTGGGTCTGCGCAGGCTCGCCGGCGGCAACCGTGACGTAGTTGTTCTGGAGGAAGCCGGTTGCGAGCTCGGTCTTCAGCGTGAGCGAAGCGAGCCGCAAGGCGCGCGCACCGAAACCGCTGGCGGCCGACCAGCGCAGGCCCAGGTTCTGGAACTGATCGTAGACGAGCTCGCCGCTGATCGGCGTCACGTAGATGATCGGCGAGACGAACAGGTCCCAGCTGGCGGTGCCGCGGTGCTTGTTGGTGTTGTCGACGCCGCTGGCGCGGCCGAAGGCGCCCGTGTACTCGGCCACCATGCGGTTGAAGGCGTCGACTCGGCTCATCCGCGAGTAGGCCGTGTAGTTCAGCGTTTCGGTGTTGCCGGTACGGCCGGCGAGGCCGAGGGTGACCAAAAAGGCCCAGCGGCTCAGCTCGTTGGTCTTGGCTTTGACGATCGACAGGATCTCGGCCTTGTCGACGATGCGGGTGCCGCTGTCGGTGCGCACGACGAGCAGGCCATTGGCCAGGTGCGCCGTGCCCGTCACGGTCGTGCGGTTGGAGCGCACGAAGATCATGCGGCGCCGCGAGCGCAAGACGGTCACGCTGTCCCAAGCGACCGTCAGCTTGCCGAGCGTGGTGCTGGTGAAGTCGAGCGAGCCTTCACGCATGCGCTCCAGTGTGCCCTGGAGCCATTCGCCGCTGGCCAGCTGGATCCAGTCGGCCTCGCCGTCGCTCTCCGTCGGATCGAGGACGGTGGTGTCGACGCGAGGCGCGCCAACGGGCGCCGGAGGGCAGGGGGGAGTCGGCGGCGCCGCGACCGCCTGCGTGACGCAGGCCTTGGTGGCGGCGTCGCTGATCTCGGTGATCTCGTTGGAGGCGGGCGGCGCTGGCGCGGGCGTGGCTGCGTCGCTCGGCGCAGCGCTTGCCGGCGCGTCGGAGGCCTGGACGGTGGGTGAGGCGTCGGGCGTGGTCGGCGCTGGGTCGCCGGGGGTCGCGGGGGTCGCGGGCGGCGCGGGAGGGCTGGGAGCTTCCGGTTGGCTGGGCGCGTTGGGCGCCGGTGCGGGGCTCGGGTTCTCGGGCTCGGGATCCGCTGGCGCAGTGGGGACCGAGGGTCCGACCTGGGCGATGGGGCGGGAGTGCGCGACACCGCTCGTCAGGCCGAGCAGCGCCACACAGGTGACGAGGGAACGAACGCGCATGCCAGTGGGACGCCCGCCACGGCGAGCGCGGCCATCTCACAACCTGGAGCGGCAACGGACAAGACGGCTCGCGCCAAAAAACGCCGCCCCGACGCTTCGCTCGGGCTACGGCGACTCCAGCTCCGAGCGTTCGGTCGCGCTGGGCTGCGGGCAAGGCACGCGATCGGCCGGCTCCGCATCGTCGTCATCCACCCAACAATCGGTGACGCACGCGCCCGCTTCGTCCACCTGGAACGACAGCACGTAGCGCTCGCCGTCTCGGGGTGAGAGCCAGGCCAGGCCATCGCAGGCCGCCAGGACGAGCCGTACGGGGCGCCACACCATGCGCGAGTAGGGGCGTCCGCCCGAGTAGTACGTCTCCCAGACCCAGCGGTAGTCGTAGTGGACGAACACCGCGTCGATATCGAGCCGCATCGGTTCGGGTCGCACCAACAGCATGTCGATGCGAGGCAGACCAAGGGTCGAGACATCGCTCTCGGCGGTGAACGCCGATTGGCCCGAGACTCGGAGGCGCTCTTCCAACACGGTGCCTGCCGTGCGGTCGTAGTCGCGCTCGAACTCGATCACGGCGTGGGGCTCGTCGACCGTCGGCGCTTGGTAGTCGTCCGAACAACCGGCGCTCGCCAACGCGAGCCCGACCGCGAGCCAGGGTGCGAGTGACGAGGGTCGTTTCGAGGTGGGCATGTGGAGAGTTTCCCGAGTCGTTGCCGAGACGTCGCGACCTTGCCCTCCATGCTGACTCATTTGGAGCGGAACGCAGTGAAATCCTCCCATCGTACGGCGGTCGCTATTTTTGGCTGCCTCGGACTGTTCTGGTGGTCGACGCGCAGCCTGGGTGCGCTCGATCGGGAGCAGC
>DATIDO010000138.1:0-2028 GCA_035456245.1 Polyangiaceae bacterium | reverse complement strand
ATTGTCTGATGGAGGAGCTATGCTATGGTTGACTCATGTTTCGAATTAGTCCGTCAGCCATAGGCAAGGAGAGCTGTCCGAGCTGACGGTCGGTCCACCCATTCTCACGTATCCCACGGCCGTCAGGGTTCCTGGCGGCCGTTTCGCTTCACGGTAACGACGTGGAGTCTCGAAGGGCATCGCCAGAACCCGGGTCGCTCTACACCGGACAAGGGGAGGCGAGCATGTTCGACACGCCGGGGCCGCTCGATTTCGTAGCCGTAGCGCCTACCACGCTGCAGCTCTGGGAACGAGAGCAGGTCTTCTCGCGTCTCGTGGCCAAGAACCGTGGGGGGCGACCCCTCTCCTTCCTCGACGGCCCGATCACCGCGAACAACCCGATGGGCGTCCACCACGCGTGGGGACGCACGCTCAAGGACGTGGTCCAGCGCTACCGCGCCCTGTGCGGCTACGATCAGCGCTTCCAGAACGGGTTCGACTGCCAGGGACTGTGGGTGGAAGTCGAGGTCGAGAAGACCCTGGGCTTCAACTCGAAGCGCGAGATCGAGTCGTATGGCCTGGAGCGCTTCTCCCGCGCGTGCCGCGAGCGGGTGCTGCACTTCGCCCAGGTCCAGACCGAGCAGTCGAGGAAGCTCGGCCAGTGGATGGACTGGCCCAATTCGTACTTCACCATGTCCGACACGAACGTCGAGTACAACTGGACCTTCCTCCAGCGGTGCCACGAGCGGGGCTGGCTCTACGCCGGGCACCGCCCGATGCCGTGGTGCACTCGCTGCGGCACCTCGATCTCGCAGCACGAGATGCTCGACGCCTACGCCGAGCTCACGCACGAGTCGGTGACCGTCGCGCTGCCACTCCGGGATCGGCCGGACCACCGGCTGCTCGTGTGGACGACCACGCCGTGGACGCTGCCGGCCAACGTGGCGGTGGCCGTGCACCCCGACCTCGAGTATGCCGAATGCGAGCGGGCGGGCACGGTCTACTACGTCGCCGCCGGCCTCATCGGGCGCTACCCGACGCTCGGGCCACCGCGGCGAACCGTCAAGGGCGCCGATCTCGTGGGGCTGCGGTACGACGGGCCGTTCGACGATCTGCCCGTCCAGCGGGGCATCGAGCACCGCGTGGTGGCGTGGGAGGAGGTGGCCGCCGAGGAAGGCACCGGGATCGTCCACATCGCGCCCGGCTGCGGCCTCGAGGATTTCGAGCTCGGCCGCCAGCACCGGCTTCCCGTCGTCGCGCCGGTCGATACCGAGGGACGCTACCTCGACGGCCTGGGCGCCCTCTCGGGAACCGCGGTCGCCGACGCCGCCCTCCCGATCGTCGGCCTCCTGCGAGAGCGTGGCCTGCTCTTCGGGCGGGCCGCGCACCGCCACCGCTATCCCACCTGCTGGCGGTGTGGCCACGAGCTGATCTTTCGCGTCGCGGACGAGTGGTTCCTCAGCGCCGCCGAGATCCGACCGCTGGCCCGGGCCGCCAACGAGCGCGTCACCTGGCTCCCCGGCCACATGCAGCTGCGCATGGACGACTGGCTCGCCAACATGGGCGACTGGTGCATCTCGCGCAAGCGGTACTGGGGCCTGCCGCTGCCCCTCTACCCGTGCGGTTGCGGGCGCCTCACCGTGGTCGGCTCGCGCCGGGAGCTCCGGGAGCTGGCTCTGGATCCGGCCGCGGTGGACGCGGTGCCGGAGCTGCACCGCCCGTGGCTCGACGGCATCGTCATCCGGTGCCCCGCCTGTGCGCAGCCAGTGCGGCGCATCGCGGAGGTCGGCGACTGCTGGCTCGACGCCGGCATCGTGCCGTTCTCGACGCTGGGCTACCTCGAGGATCGCCGGCAATGGGAGCGCTGGTTCCCGGCCGACTTCATCGTCGAGGCGGTGGGCCAGCTCCGCGGATGGTTCTACGCGCTGCTCTTCATGTCCACCGCCCTGGAGGGAACGAGCCCCTATCGGACCGTGCTGGCGCACGAGCGGGTGCTGGCCGCCGACGGCCGCGAGATGCACAAGAGCTGGGGCAACGCGATCTGGCTCG
>DATIDO010000137.1:0-3063 GCA_035456245.1 Polyangiaceae bacterium | reverse complement strand
TCGTGCTGTTCGTCTCGCGTTCCAACGACCTACGCCAGTTGACGGATCGTTTGGCCCAGGTGCTGGAGCGCCCAGTGTTGGGCCCCCTCGAACCCGAGGTGATCCTGATTCAGAGCACGGGCATCGAGCGCTGGCTGGCCCGCGAGTTGTCCCAACGCTTGGGCGTGCTGGCCGGGGCCCGCTTTCCCTTTCCGCGCGCGTACGTGCACGAGGTGTTGGATGCCGCGCTCGGGGAATCGCCCGAGGCCCTGCGCTACGAGCGCGAGACGCTGGGGTGGCTCCTCTTTCGGGTGCTCGACGAACTGGCCGAGGACCCGGCCTTGCGGGAGGTCCGGCAGTTCTTGCAGGCCGATCCGGATGGTAGCCAGCGCTTCTTCTTGGCGGAGCGGCTGGCTCATCTGTTCGACCAGTACGTGATCTATCGGCCGCAATTGATTCACGAGTGGGAGCAGGGGGCCGAACCGGACGACTTCCAGGCGGTACTCTGGCGCCGGATCCGCGAAGAGCTGGGGCCGCACCACTTCGCCGAGCGCGTGCGCCGGCTCTTGCAAGAGGTGCCCGTCGAGCGTCTGCGCGAGCTTCTGCCCGCGCGGATCTGCTTGGTGGGGGGACCGGGGCTGCCGCCCCGCTTTCTCGCGGTCCTCGGTCGACTGGGCGAAGCCATCGACGTGCACGTCTTTTCCTTCACCGTGAGCCCCGAATACCTGGGGGCCGAGGCGCACGGTGATCCGAGCGACTTCGGAGCCGAGGACGGTGACAATGCTCACCCGCTGGTGGTCTCGCTCGCGCGAGTCGGCGCTGACTACCAGTCGCTGCTCGAGCACCTACCACTGCGCGAAGACGATACGCCCTACTTCACGCCGCCCGAGGACAGCGTCCTGCACTGTCTGCAGCGTGACATCGTCGCGCACGAGCGTCGCCTGGGCGAGGCGCGATTGGGCGCGCAGTTCGCAGACGACACCAGCATCACGCTGGACGCTTGCCACAGTCCGTTGCGCGAGGTCGAGGCTCTGCACGACCGCTTGCTTGGCTATTTTCACGCGGATCCAGCGCTACGCGCCGAGGACGTAGTGGTTCTCGTTCCTGACATCGAGCGCTACTCGCCGCTGATCTCGGCCGTGTTCGGGGCGCGCATCAGTGGCGAACGCCCGCTCGTGCCATTTCGCGTGGCCGATCGCAGTGAACACCGAGAGAACCGCGCGGCGGCCGCGTTCTCACGCATCCTCGACGGCCTGGCCGGTCGCATGACTGCGAGTGAGGTGCTGGATCTTCTCCAACTCGAGCCCATCCGCGCTCGCTTCGCTCTCGATACCGCAGCGCTCGATCGCATTCGCCATTGGGTCGTCGAGGCGAAGATCCGTTGGGGCATCGACGAAGGGCACCGGGCCGAGTGGGGCCTACCCTCCGACGACGCCAACACCTGGAAGCAGGGGTTGAATCGCTTGGTGCTCGGCCTGGCGATGAGTGACGACGGCGAGACACAGTTCGGTGGGGAGGTGCCGTTCGACGACGTGACGGCTGGCGACGCCGATGCTCTGAATGGGCTCCTTGCCTTCTGCGATGCACTGTTCGAGCTGCGCGCGGCCACGGCGGCGAGCAAATCCTCCGCACGCTCGTGCGCCGAATGGAGCCAGCTCTTGCGCGGCTTCATTCCGCGGCTGATCGCCGAGAGTAGCGAGGATTGGTCGGTCGAGCCGCTGCATTCGGCTCTGCTGGCGCTCGAGGCGCGCGCCGCGAACGCCGGGGTGACCCAGCCCATCCCGCTCGATCTGGTCACTCGACTGCTCGAGGCCGAGCTCGGTGGGCGGCGTCAGAGCACCGACTTCCTCGCAGGTGGAGTGACGTTCTGCGAATTGTTACCACTTCGCACCATCCCCTTCCGTGTCATCTGCGTATTGGGACTGAACCAGGGCGAGTTCCCTCGCCAAGATCGACCGCTCGGCTACGACCGCATGGCTCGCCGCGTTCAAGCCGGGGATCGCAGCGTCAGGCTGGACGACCGCTACCTGTTCCTGGAGATGCTGCTTGCGGCGCGCGATCGAGTGTCGCTCAGCTACGTGGGGCGAAGCATTCAAGACAACTCGGTTCAGCCCCCGAGCGTCGTCGTGACCGAGCTGGGGCTGGTCTTGGACGAGATGTTCCAGCCCCACGTGCTGAGCGATTCCACAGGCAAGGTGCGCCCTTTTCTGCGCCCGCTCGAGCACCCACTGCAGCCTTTCAGCGCTCGCTATTTCGACGGGAGCGAGCCGCGGTTGGCTTCCCGCTCCGAGGTGTGGCTCCGGGCTGCCGAGGCTTTGCGGGGTGGTGGTCGGACGCCGAAGCCGTTCTGGCCCGACGAGGGAGAAATCTCCGAGCCCGTCGAAGGGGACGTCACGCTCGAGGCCTTGGCGAGCTTCTTTGCGAATCCGGCGCGAGCCTTTCTGGCGCGCCTCGGCGTGCGCATTCGCGACGAGATCGAGGTGCTCGAAGACCGCGAGCCCATCGTGCCGAACAATCTGGAGCGCTACGAGGTGGGGACGCGGATCACCGACGCGCTGGCGCGCGGACGGATGGTGAACCTGGACATCGAACGGAGGCGCGCGGATCTGCCGGCAGGTGCGGTCGGCGAACTGGTTGGTCACGAGATTCGTGTGACGGCTGAACGGTTGGTGTCCCTGGCTGCCCCGTGGACGAGCGTGGGGGCAGGACCCGCACGGCCCGTCGCGCTCGAGCTGCGCGTCGGCGGTAGGCCGCGCCGCCTGCTCGGGACAATCGACTGCTTGTACGGCGACAGGCGGGTCATCCGCTCCTGGGGAAGGTTCAATGGCAAACGCCGACTGCGCCTCTGGTTGTGGCATTTGGCGGCATGCGCCGCCGACGAGAGCTTCGAGGGTAGCGTGTGGATCGCGCGCGGCGACGGCGACGACTTGGAGACGGGGAATCTACCGCGCATGGGCTCCAGCACGGCGCGGAGTCTGCTGGCGGATTTGATCGACGTGCGAGACGAAGGGATTCGTCGTCCACTTCGTTTCGATCCCGACAAGGGCTGGGAGATGCTCGAGCTGCTGGCGAAGGCTCCCGGGG
>DATIDO010000136.1:0-4229 GCA_035456245.1 Polyangiaceae bacterium | reverse complement strand
GTGCTCGACGGGGCCGAGGCCATCTCGCTCATCGAGTCGGGGAGCCAGTTCGACGTGATTGTCAGCGACATCATGATGCCGCGAGTGAACGGCTCGGAGCTCGGCTACGAGCTGGCATCACGCGGCAGCCGGGTGCCCGTGTTGTTCGTGAGCGGCAACTACGATCACCCGCCCGAATCGCTGACGAACCTACCCTTTCGGACTCGCTTCTTGGGCAAGCCGTTCGCGCTGAATTCCCTGCTGAGCCTGGTGGGCGAGCTGATCGCCGAGGCTCGCAAGGACGAGGAACAGTCGCGCCTGCCCCGGCAGAACGAAGCGGGCTAGGCGACGAGAATCGGTGAGGTGCGGCCGTTGGGCGTCGGCATTCTCTCGGAGCTGTCGAACCAGCTCAGGCAGTGGTCAGTGCGCTACGCACCGCATCGACGAGCATGTTGCCGTCGAATGGCTTGGCCAGGTGGCTTGCCCGATGGGACGGAGGGATTTCGAAGCGATCGTCCGCGAACCCGCTCATCAGCACGAACGGCATTCCCAGGTTGCGCGAGCGCAGGGCGGCGAGCAGCTCGCTCCCGCTGAGGCCCGGCATACTGGCGTCGCTCAACACGACGTCGAACTCCTCTTCGCCCTCCAGTACCTCGAGTGCTTGCGCACCGTCAGAAACCGCCACTGCTTCGAATCCAGCGTGACTGAGTAGAGCCACAGTGAGCTTTCGCACGACTGGCTCGTCCTCCACTACCAGGATTCGCTGTCCCTTCATTGCCTCGCCCATGGCCGCCTCCTCGCTTCAATCATGCCACCTCGAAGGGGAGGGCACCAATCCTGGCCCCTAGCTGCCATTCTGCGGGCCGTTCAACGCAGGGTGGGTTCGACCCGCCTCCAACCGGAAAAGGGCGCCCACGGGGCGCCCAGTGTCCGCTGAGCACCAAGACGGCGGGACCAGCCAACGAAGTGGTGGAATTTCAACTCGGACCCGGCCCTTCGCGCTCGGTTCCCTCTTGACGATCCGCCCTTCGGGGCTAATGTCCGCGCCCACCTCGACCACCGGGCCTCGGCCCGACCGGCACCGAGGGCGACCCTCCAGGGTCGCAGAATCGTTAGATATTCCAGCTTAGCTCAGTTGGCAGAGCAGGCGACTGTTAATCGCCGGGTCCCAGGTTCGAGTCCTGGAGCTGGAGCCAAGGCCGTCTCGCCGAGACGGCCTTTTTTCGTTTTGTGGTCCAGGCGTCCCTCTACCAGGCGCGCCCGTCACTTCCGCCGCAGGCCCTGCTCCTCGAGCGCGCGACGGTAGTTCGCAGGGCTCTCGCCCTGCCAACGTTTGAAGGCGCGGCTGAACGCTGGGAGGCTCTCGTAGCCGACGAGGCCCGCGACTGCCTCGATCTTGTCGTCGTCGTCGCGCAGCAGCTCGGCGGCGCGCGTGACGCGCCAACGCGCCAGGTATTGCAGTGGCGGCTCGCCGACGAGCTCGGTGAAGCGCGCAGCGAACCCCGAGCGCGACATGTTCACGCGCTTGGCGAGAGTCTCGACGGTCCACGGCTGGTCCACCCGCGCGTGCATCAGGTTCAGCGCCGCGTAGATGCGCGGGTCGGAGAGCGCGGGGATGCCCGGCGCCCTGCACTGGCCCGAGGAGCGAACCGAGCGCAGCGCGAGGACGAACAGTACGTCGGCCAGACGCTGGAGCACGACGCTGCCCGCCGGCTTGGGCGCGACGCTCTCGGCAAGAATGAGCTGTACCAGCGCAGCGATCGACGGGCCGGCGGTGGGGTCGCTCGACGACAGCACGACGAAGTTCGGCATCTTCTGAAGAAGAGGCGGCTCCTGACCATTTCGAATCTCGAAGAAGCCCGCGACGAGGGCCGTGACGGCCCCGCTGCCTCCGATGCGCCGTGGCGTGAGGTCCGACGTGGCCGGACCGTCGCAAATGCCCGTAGCGAGCGTGTCCGCCGAATCCCGCAGCACGTGCGACGTACCATGTGGAACGAACGCAACTTCGCCAGGCGAGAGCACGTGAGCGCTCTCGCCTTCGACTTCGATGCGCGCGCTGCCACAGGTGACGAGGTAGAAGCTGGCACGAGGCCGCGTCGGTAAGCGAATGCCCCAAGGCGCATGCGCCTCGAGCGGCTTGTAGAGCGCGTGACGGATGAGGGATGCCCCGAGCACGTCCGCGATGACGTCACCGCGCGGGTCCTGAAGCTCCATCGGCTCTAGAGCTTCGGCTAAGTTCTTTGGCTTCCGAGGCATCGACTGTCCATAGCTTGGCTCCTAACCAAGAGCCACATGACGACGAAACTCAAATACTGGATTCCCACGGGCCTCTTGGCCGCGATGATTTTCATATCGGGCGTGGCCAACGTCACTCACCAGCCTCGCCCCATGCAGGCTGCGCTGCACCTCGGCTATCCCCCCTACATCGCGACCGAGCTGGGCATCTGGAAGCTGCTCGCCGCCGTCACGTTCGTCTTCGGGGCGCGTTGGCCGCGCCTGAAGGAGTGGGCGTTCGCGGGCGTGTTCTTCGACCTGAGCGGTGCCCTCGTCGCGCACACCGCCTCGGGTGACGGTCTCGTCGACAGCGCACCGGCCGGCGTGCTCCTGCTGCTCACCGGCGTCGCCTATGTCGCGCACCGCCGCTTCACACCGGAACCGCTTGCGACCATGGCTCCGCCCATCCTGACTGCCGAAGGACATGGGTGATCCCGGCTCTGCCCGCGCCAGTTGGGCAGCCCTATTGCACAAAAGGGAACCGGGGGTTACGTTTTGTGCGTGGCGATGCTCGAAACCACTAGACCGGATTGGGACCGGCTCTTCGAGACAGCGGCCGGCCAGGCCGGCTACCTCACGACGAGGCAGGCTGCTGAGGCTGGCTACTCGACCCACCTGCTTCGCAAGCACATCCACGCGGGGCGCGTCACAAGGCCTCAACGGGGGATCTACCGGCTCGTGCACTTCCCGGCCGGGGAAAACGAGGAGCTCGTCACCGCCTGGCTTTGGTCCGAGCAGGCCGGCGTGATCTCTCACCAGACGGCGCTGCAGCTCCACGGCCTCTCCGATGTGCTGCCGGCGCAGGTGCATCTCACGCTCCCGGAGGCCTGGCGACGACGACGGTTCCGCGTTCCAGCCGGCGTCGTGCTCCACCACGCTGACGTCACACCAGAGGAGCGAGCGTGGTTCGGGCCGGTGCCCGCGACGAACGCAAGCCGAACGCTCGGCGACTGCGCCAAGAGCGGACTCTCCCCGGAGCTGCTTCGGCAGGCCACTCAGCAAGCGCTTCGACGCGGGCTGGTCACACGCAGCGAGCTCGACGCGGTCCGGACCGCACTCACACCGTTTGGAGGGCTCGCAGAATGACGCCCCGCACCTACGCCTCGCCCGAGTCGTTCAAGCAGGCGATCGAGCAACGCCTGCGCGCTTCCGCCAAGACCGGCGCCGAGTTCGCGCGCAAGCGCCAGCTCCTGGTCTTCGACCGCTTCCTCGCCCGCATCGTCGCCGTCCTCGGAGATGCCGCCACGCTGAAGGGCGGGCTCGTCCTCGAGCTACGCCTCGAACGAGCGCGCACCACGAAGGACGTGGATCTCCGCATGGTGGGCTCACCCGACGACGTGCTCTCGAAGCTGCAAGAGGCCGGACGCAAGAACCTCGGCGACTTCATGACTTTCGAGGTCGTGCCGGATGATGACAACCCGGAGATCCAGAACGACGGCATGCAGTACGAAGGGCGTCGCTTTCGCGCCGAGTGCAAGCTCGCTGGCAAGCTCTACGGGCAGCCGTTTGGCGTCGACGTCGCCTTCGGTGATCCGATCCTGGGCGAGCCCGAGGTCGTCGTCGCGGACGACCTGCTCGCGTTTGCCGGCATCGCACCGCCGACGCTGAGGCTCTATCCGATCGAGACGCACATAGCGGAGAAGCTGCACGCGTACACGATGCCGCGCACGCGACCGAATTCGCGCGTGAAAGACCTCCCCGACATCGCTCTACTCGCGACCGCGCAGCCCATCGACGCGAAGCGCCTGCGCGCAGCGATCGAGCAGACGTTCACGTTCCGCAAAACGCACGGGTTGCCTCCGGATATGCCCGAACCGCTCATCGCTTGGTCCACGCCCTACGTGGCGATGGCGCTCGAAGATCAACTTGCGTGGCCCACGCTCGATGAGGTCACCAAGGCGGCCCAGGCCTTCCTCAACCCGGTTCTCGCAGGCGGGCTCGATGCGACCTGGGAGCCCAAGCGATGGGACTGGCGA
>DATIDO010000135.1:0-4281 GCA_035456245.1 Polyangiaceae bacterium | reverse complement strand
GCGCGCTCCACGGCCGCAGTCACCTCGGCGAGCGGCGTCACGTCGATCGGCTCGAGCTGCGAACCAGTCCGCGGATCGACGCCGCGCAGCCGATCGCCGCTGGTGCCGGCGTGGGAGGGAGGGGTGGACTCGGTCGGGCTGGCCATGGGCGCCTGCCCTATCACGAAGGCCGGCTCTTGGGCATCAGCTGCGCACCCAGCGCACACAGCCCGGCCACGCACAGGCTGGACACCCGCGCGAGAACGGCGATGGCCACGGCGCGCTCCGGACGATCCACCAGACCCAGCGCGCCGGCGAACACCCGGTACGCACCCTCGGTCACGCCCACCTGGTTGGGCACCATGTCACCCAGGCCCGCACCCACGAGGTGGATGCCTTGCGCGACCAGCGTCCCCAACAGCGTGAAGGAGCCCGTCACGGCCAGGAGCAGGACGCCGTATTGAACGGTCTGCAGCGAGCGCCCGGCGATGCCGAGCGCGAGCGCGCTCAGGTGACGGGGTCGACTCTCGCGGAAGTGCTCGTCCAGCTCGGGGCCGAAATGAGCCAGCGCTTCGAATCTCTGCCCCAACCAGCCACCCGGCTGCGCGCGCTGCGTCACCAGGTAGAGGCCGAGCCCGAGCACCAACGTCGCAGTGCCGTTGATCAAGATCAGCCAGGCCAGCTTGTCGTTGCCGACTACCAAGAGCACACCGATCAGACAGGCCAAGCTCATGACCGTGTTGGCAACCAAGGTGAGCGTCTGCATCATCGCGGCGCCCGCGGCTGCGCGCGACTTGCCCACGTAAGGAGAGAACAGCGTGGCTCGCGCGACCTCCGCGCCCGCCCGCCCGACGGGCAAGATGGCCATCGTCGTGTAGTGCACGAGCGTCGTCTCGATCCAGGCGCGCAGCGGGATCGAACGCGCGGGCGGTCCGTAGAGCAAGAGCAGCGCCAAGCCTTCGAACGCCACCCAGGCCAGATCGAAAAACAGCACCAGCGGCAGCCAAGGGCCTGCTTCGAGCATCACCTCGAGCAGCAGGGCGGGCCCCACCGAACGCACGAGCAAGGCGAGCGCGACGACGCCCGCCACGAGCAAGAACCAACGACCATAGCGACCGAGCAGGTGCTTGGTGCGCGCCCAGGCCTTGGCAGCGCCTGGCGAAAGCAGCGGCTTCTCGTCGGTGGCTGGCGGCGGGAGCAGCGCCTTCTCGTCGGAGGCGGAGTTCATCGCGCGCATCATGAGCGTGCTGCCGCGAGGACGCCACCGTGCCCGGCCGTCCCCCCAGCCGCTTCCGTCGGGGGGCCGACACCTGCGAAATCCCGTTCGCTATCGAGCCGATTCCCGGCGGATTCGGCTCGATGGCGCCCAGGTGGACAGCTGGCCAGTCCAGGGACATAGCGAGGCCCAGAATCGTCGGCGTCACCTTGTGGGTGACTTCGACCGACCCTCGAAGCGCATGTCGTCCCCCTCTCGGAATCGCCTGAAACGAACTCCCCTGCCCCGCGCGTTCGGACGCGCCTTCGAGCTGGCTGCTCGTGTCCAGGTGGCGCGCTGGGACATGTCGTTGCGCAACGTGCGCAAGACGCAGTTGGCCCAGCTGCGCGCCATCGTCGAACACTCGAAGTACACCGAGTTCGGCCGACGGCACGGCTTCGCCGACATCCGGAACGAGGTGGATTTCCGCCAGTCCGTTCCGATCGGCGACTACGACTCGTTCTCGCCCTACATCGACCGCATGCGCCAGGGCGAGAGCGGCCTGTTGGTGCCCGAGTTCGTCCGCCACTTCGGCAACTCGTCGGGCAGCTCGACCAAGGGCAAGAGCAAGTTCCTGCCCATCACCGATCGCCAGGTGAAGCTGCAGCGCGCCGCAGGCGCCGACGCGCTCTTCCGCTTCTTGCTGCATCAGGGTGTGGGCGACTTCCCGAGCGGCTTCTCGCTCGGGCTGTTCCCGCCGATCACCATGCGCGAGGAGGGTCCGGTGAAGATCACCTCCAACCCCGCGCTGATGGTGGCCACGCTGCCCAAGCTGACGAAGCTCGCCTACCTGCCCGAGGACGACATCCTGCTGATGTCGGACTACGACCAGAAGCTGGGCGAAATGGCGTCCCGCTACCTGGATCACGACGTGCGCCTGATCAGCGGCACGACCTGCTGGTTCTCGCTGCTGTTCGACAAGTTGCTCGAGGAAGCGCGCAAGCGCGGCCGCAACGTGAGCTCGGTGAGTGAGCTCTGGCCCAACCTGACCGTGCTGGTTGGTGGCGGCGTGGCGGCGGGTCCCTACCTCGACGTGATCCGTGATCGCGTTGGTCGGGACATCCCCCTGGTCGACACCTACAACGCGACCGAGGGCGGCATCTACGCCTCGACGGACCACGCCAACCCTGGCGCGGGCATGCTCATGCTCCCGCACCAAGGAACGTATTTCGAATTCGTGCCGGTCGAAGAACTGACTGCAAAGCGACCTACGCGGTTGCCATTGTGGGAGGTCCAGAAAGACCGCGTTTACGCCATCGTGGTGACGACGGTTTCCGGCCTGTACGCCTACCTGCTGGGAGATCTCGTGAGATTTCCGAGTGTTGACCCGCCGCGTATCGAATTCGCCGGTCGCTTGAGCGGTTGCCTCTCGACTACGCAGGAGCTGACGACGCACGTCGAGATCCAAGAGTCCGTTGCAGCCGCGCTGGCTGCGACCGGAGGGAAGGTCGTCGACTTCACCGCCGGCGCAGATGTTGGGGTGGACGGCTCGTCGAAGTCACGATACGTGCTGTTCGCCGAGTTTGCCGAGGCGCCGCCGCGGGATCCGAGGCGCTTCGCATCGGCCTTCGATGCCAAGCTCTGTGAAGTGAATCGCGTGTATCGCGAGCATCGGAACGACAATACCGCCATCCTCCCTCCCGAGTTCGTCATGCTTCCCGAGGGGTCGGTGGCTCGGTTCATGAAGGACATCGGCAACGTCAGCGTACAGAGCAAATTCCCGAGGATCGTCGACGATGAACGGCGCGACATCCTGCGGTCCTACGGCGGGACCTCCTCGCTGGCTTGATGGAAGAGAGAGCCACCGATTCTAGCCGAGATCGCCTTCCGAATTTTCAGCAACAGCAGCAGAGTAGTTTCGCTCAACACGAGGAACATATGGGACGCTTGGGTGTAGTCATCATTGGTTTGAACGGGGCCGTCGCCTCGACGTTGGTTGCAGGCGTTGCCCTGATGAAGAAGGGCATCGTGCCCCGTCGTGCGATGCTCACCGAGCCCGACGACGCCATCAGCTCCGAGAAGCTGACCGACATCCTCAACTTCGCCTCGCTCGACGACCTCGTGTTCGGCGGCTGGGACCTCAACGACGAGAACCTGTACCAGGCTGCTCTCAAGCACGGCGTGTTCCGCGCGGACGAGCTCGCCTCGGTGAAGTCGGAGCTGGAGGCCATTCGCCCCTGGCCCGCCGCCTTCTCGCGCGAGTACGCCAAGAACCTCGAAGGTCGCCACGTCCTGGCCACCGACGGCGGCCACCGCGGTCAGATCGACGCCATCAAGAAGGACCTCTCGACCTTCAAGGAGAAGGCCGGTCTGCGTCGCATCGTGCTGGTGAACCTGGCCTCCACCGAGAAGTGGATGGACCGCACCGCCGTGCACGAGACGCTCGAGGGCTTCGAGAAGGGCATCGACAGCAACGATCCCGGCGTCTCGCCGACGATGCGTTACATGTACGCCGCCAACGCTCTCGGCGTGCCCCACGCCAACTTCGCGCCCAGCCTGGCCAACGTGCCGGCTCTGCGCATCCAGGCCGAGAACAACGGCGTCCCCTACTGCGGCATGGACGGCAAGACCGGCCAGACCCTGGTGAAGACGGCCATGGCCTCGATGCTGCGCCTGCGCCGCCTGATGGTGGACGGCTGGTACTCGGTCAACTTCCTCGGCAACAACGACGGCCTCGTCCTCGACGATCCGGCTTCGAACCAGACCAAGGTCCGTTCGAAGGCGAGCGTTCTCGACAGCGTCGTGGGTCACAAGGTGGAGAACCACCAGGTTCACATCCACTACTACAAGCCCCGCGGCGACGCGAAGGAAGCTTGGGACAATATCGACATCTCCGGCTTCTGTGGTCAGCCCATGCAGATGAAGATCAACTTCCTCTGCAAGGACTCGATCCTCGCTGCCCCGCTGTGCATCGACATGGTGCGCATCCTCGATGTCGCCCAGGAGAACGGTGACAAGGGCATCCAGCGCCAGATGAGCGTGTACTTCAAGTCGCCCTACGCCGTGGACGGCGAGCAGCCCGTGCACGATCCCTTCGTGCAGGAGCG
>DATIDO010000134.1:0-6021 GCA_035456245.1 Polyangiaceae bacterium | reverse complement strand
CCCTGCTTGGCATCGAAGACGAAGCCCGAGCCCGAGCCGCTGTCGACCTTCCGTTCGTAGACCTGGATGCCATCGGTGAAGCGCTGAGCCTCCTTGCGATGCACGAAGACCACGGCCGGATCCACCTCGGCCGCGAGATCGGCGAAGCTGCGCGGCGCGCCCGGGGGCGGCACCACCCGAGAAGGCTGCGCAGGCGGCGGCGGGAGCGCCGCTCGAGATTCGATGGGGGGCGCGCTGGGTACGCTGGGAGCGCCGCTCTGCACGCGCTCGCGCATGGCGTCGACGTCACAGCCGAGCGAGAGCAGCGCGGCTACCACCGGCAGCATGGCCACCCGTGGCAGCATCGCTGCCCGCGGCAGCGTCCTACTCAGGAGCCCTTGGAACACTCGACGTAGCGCAGACGTAGGTCGTAGAGCAGCTGCTCGAGCAGCTGTTCCTCTTCACCAGTCAGGTTGCCCTTGGTCTTCTCGGCCAGCACGCCCAGCAGATCGATGGTCTGGTGGGCGAGCGGTAGATCGACCTCACTGGGAACACCGTTGGGTCCCTTGGCCACGCCCAAATGCATGAGCGCGGAGTGTGCGAGCGAGAGCAGGAAAGTGGAGAAGTCGACCGCCGGCAGCTCACCGCCGGCGGAAGCGCCGTTCCCGCTCTGCGAACTCACCGGCCGCCTTCGGCGTGCGAGTCGACTCCGGGCGGCTCAATCGAGACAGGCTCGGACTGGGACTCGAGATCGGGGAGCGCCGCCAGGTGCTTCTCGACCTCCTCGGCCTTCAGCAGACCCTTCTTCAGCAAGCGGTCGCGAACTCGTACGTCGTAACGGAAACTGTCTTCCATGTCGTCCTCGGTGCGGTTCTTGCCTTACCGGCGGCTCCGGATCAAGCTCGACACACTGACGTCCGGTCTTTCGGCTGCTTCAGCACCATCCGGACGGCCAAGCGCCGCCTTTTCCTGGGCCTCGGCAGCCTCGGCCAGCTCCCCCTCGGCGGCGGCCAGCTCTTCTTCCGTGGCGACGCGCACCTCCAGCACCTGGATGCGCAGCTTCACGGTCTGCCCGGCCAGGGGGTGATTCGTGTCGATGTGAACCGTCTCGGGCCCCACGTCGAGGACATGGACGATCAACAAGCCGCCCTCGTCGTTCTCGACCTCGTACCGATCGCCGGGCTCCACATCCGGGGGGAACTCCTCTCGAGAGACCTCGAGGATGCCGCCCGGATCGCGCTGACCGAAGGCATCGCGGGGAGCCAAGCTCACCTCGACGACGTCGCCGCTCGTCCTGCCCTCGAGGCTCTGCTCGACGCGAGGGAACAGCAGCCCCCGCCCGAACACGAACGCCATCACTTCGGCCTCGCCGACGCTCTCGCCCTCCGCGTCGAACACCTCGGTCGACACGGTCACGAAGGTTTCTGGTCCTACCTGGTAGCCGCTCACGACTGGTCTCCTCGCTTCGGTTCGCGCCGGTTCGGCTCCGACCGGGGCGCGGTCAGCGCCCAGACTGCCAGAAGCGCGAGCCCGATCTCTTCGGCGCTCGCCGGCTGGCTGGACGCTCGCAAGCGCCGGCGCACCTCCGGCAGCTCGGCCTCGAACGCCCGCAAGTGCGCGCGCTCGGCTTCACTCGTCAGCGTGCCCCAGTAGGGCGCCAGCAGCTCGTCCGCTGCTTCGTCACCCGCCCCCCAACGAGAGGAAAGGGCGCTGATCATCGAGTGATGCATGGCCTCGCCCCCTCCTTAGCCGACGGCGGGCGCTGGACAAGCAAAATTCCAGCCGGCAGGCTCCGCCCGTGCCAGCTCGCTCGCGCCGCACGCCGCCCATTCTTCGGTCCTTCCGCGGCCAGTCCGGCCTGTCCATCGTACTCGGCTGCGTTTCACTGCTCGTCGCTTGCCAAAAGCCCAGCGGAGACGCGCCCGCCGCATCCGACGGCAAGGCGCCGTCGAACGCCAGCACGCCGCAGGCGCACCCTGCTCACGAGATCGTCCACGTACCCGTGGGCAGTTTCAAAAGCGGCAGCCTTCCGGGCGAACCGGGGCGCAGACCCGAGCGCGAGCCCTTGGTGGACGAGCTCGAGCTCGGTCCGTTCCGTATCGATCCACTCCCCTACCCCGGTCGTCCCGGCGAACCACCGCGGCTGGGCGCAACCCTCGGTGAAGCCACCGCCCTCTGCGCCGAGCGCCAAGGCCGCCTGTGTACCGAGCTGGAGTGGGAGAGAGCCTGCAAAGGCCCCAGCAGCTCCACCTACCCGAGCGGAAGCGACCCCTGTCCCGCCAACTCGTGCACGAGTGGCTTCGAGGTAGGCGAGCTCACTCGACGTCCCGAGTGGACCGCCAGCACGCTGCGCGGTGACGGAGGCAAGGAAGGTGATCCGGTCGTGCGGGGCGCCGCAGCTTCGCTCGCGCCTGCCGAACGGCGCTGTGCTCACCGTTCGCTCGCCTCCGAAGTTCCGGCAAGCGAGCTCGCGTTCCGCTGTTGCTACGGCGCGCCCAACGCGCTGCGCGTCACCGAACCCACCTTGGCCGAGCCGTACAAGGAGGTCGACGTCTCGCTGGAAGAGCTGGCGCGATTGCTGAAGAGCGATCCGGCAACCGAAGCTCTGGCAGAGAAGGCCACGTTCTTCCGCTCACCCGACGGCGCCCGCACGGTCCTGGATCGCGGCCCCAAGGACACGCAGGGCTTCACCCTGACCACGCGCCCGCTCGAGTGGCGCCCCGATCGCGGCCTCGCCTTGCTGGTCCTGGCGGGGCGCTCCGGCGAAAAGACCTCGTTCGTCGTGGCCTATCACCTGGCTGGCGATCGCAAGATCCTGGCGGGCTCGTTCATCATGAAGAACGAACCCGGCCCCGTCGCACTCGCCTACGCCCCCTCGATTCGCCCGCGCGTTCACTTCAGCACGTGCTGGGGCTGTCCCGGCGAGACGGGCAAGATCCTGTTCCGCGCGCCCGAAGACTTCGCGTTCCTGCAGCCCTGAGCTGGCGCCTGAGCCAGGGTCCGCCAGCCTCCGCCAGCGCTAGCGCGCCGCGCCGACTACCAGTTCGAAGACGTTGCCCCGCGCGCTCGCCCCACCACGCTCCGAGTCGGCGCGGTCGAACGTCGCCAGTCGAATGCTCGCGTGAGCGAGACTCGCCGAGCGCGCCGCCACGTAGAGACCGAGACCACGCGAATAGCGTCCAGCTGGGTTCGACTTCAGTGCCAGCTGTCCAGCTGGAGAGAGTGCCAAGTCGAGCAAGTCGCCAGGCAGGGGAACCCCGCCGTCTTCGACGCGCAGTACGACGTGGTCGCCTTCGTCGTAGCTCGAAAGGCGCACGGTGCTGGCGGGGGGAGCCAAGCCGACTGCGTTGTGGAGTAGATTGGACAGCGCTCGAGCCAAGGCCGGCTCGACAGCCCGCAGCGGTCTCAGCGACCCCAGCTCCACCTGCAACTTGACCCCGTAGCTGCTCGCTGCACGCTCGACGAAGGGCAAAAGGCCGGCGAGCAGGCCCTTCAGCTCGACGGTGCTGGCCAACGCCGGCTCGATTCCCCGCAGTTCGTGGCCCAGGGTCTCCAAGCTGTCCGCCAGGCGGGCCATGGCCTCCACCGAAAGCTGCAGATCGAACAGGGCCTCCTGCAACTCGGGGGTCAGGGCTTTTCCGACTAGCCCCATGTAGCCAACGTTGCTGGAGAGCGCCGCCAGCGGGTTTCGCAGATCGTGAGTCAACAACCCGAGCAACTCACCCAGTTGTTCGGGCTCGAGATCGGAAAGATTACCCACGCTCACCACAGTGGGCGGCGCCAACGAAAAAGTCGAGCCCTCGGGCTCGACTTTTCCAAGAACGATCACGAACTGCGACGAGTAGACGACGCAGTAGCAATCGAGACGTGATGTCGGGGGAAGTACGACGACGCGTCAGACGAAAGTCCGAGCGCGTCGCGCAACTCAAGGCTCGCCCGTATCGTCGTCGTCGACGTCGTTGACGCTCGGGATCTTGCGGATCTCGGTCCGGGCGAGCTTCCACGCACGCTGCACCACCCACGACAGGGAACGATCGAGACGAGCTGCCTCGTCCTTGATCTCCTGCAGCATGATCTCGGGGAAGTACAGGCTTTGCTTGCGCTTGTCGCTACCGGTACGGTTGTTGTCGTCTGCCACAGTCACCTCGGGATTGATCCGCTTTGAGCGTCGGGGAAATTTTGTAAGGGGCTGTCCGAAAACTGCCCGAGTTTCGTTACTAGTAGGCAGGGTAAAGAATTGTCGGGCGCCTGGCAACGGCGCCCCAGTCCGGAAAATGATCCCCCCCGCACTCAACTCGCCCCCCGCATCGCTCCCTTCGCCCTCGCGCCCCCGCGGCATCCTGGCGTTCGGCCGGCCGTGTTCGGCAGACGGCAGCCCTCCCACCAAGGGGCGCCCGTCCCGCCTCCCCGCCATAGGTATCCATTCCGGTCTCGGGCGGGTCCTGCTCACCACCACCCTCACCACCCTGCTCACCACCCTGCTCACCAGCCCGGCCGCGGCCGAGACGCCTGATCCCTACCGCTGGCTGGACGAGCTCGGGGAATCCATCGCCGCCGTCGAGGAGAACTACTTCGAGCCCGTCGATTCGACCGAGCTGCTCGAAGGGGCGGTGCGCGGCATGGTGGCGGGGCTCGATCCCCACTCCAACTATTTCTCGCCCGAGGATCTGGCCATCTTCGAGGGTGACACCTCGGGCCGCTTCGGCGGCATCGGGGTGGAGGTCGACTTCAACGGCGACGAGATTGTCGTGATCGCGCCCATCGAAGGCTCGCCGGCGGCGCGTGCCGGTATCCAGAGTGGCGACGTGATCGTGGGCATCGACGGCTCGTCGGTTCAGGACAAGAAGGCCGACGAGCTCGTACGCGCGATGCGCGGCCCCATCGGCACGAGCGTGCGCGTCGTCCTGCGGCGCCCCGGCAGCGACGGCTTCATCGATCGCGTGCTGATGCGCGAGGAAATCCGCGTGCAAAGCGTCAAGTGGACGGCTCTCCGCGACGGAGTCGGCTACATTCGCATCAAGGCCTTTCAGGACGAAACGCACGACGAGCTGCTCGACGCGCTGGGCGCGCTGCGCTCGGAAGGCTCGCTCGAGGGCCTGGTGCTCGATCTGCGCAACAACCCCGGTGGCCTGGTGCGCGAGGCCGAAGCGGTCGCCGACGAATTCCTGAGCTCCGGCGTCATCTACTCGATGCGCCACCGCTCGGTGGTCGAGCGCACCGCCAGCGCCAGCGCGGGAGGCGCCTACACCCGCGGCCCCCTGGTCGTTCTGATCAACGACTACTCCGCCAGCGCCGCCGAGCTGGTCGCCGCCGCCCTCGCCGACCACCACCGCGCCCAGCTGGTCGGCACCCGCACCTTCGGCAAGGGCAGCGTCCAGAGCGTGCTCTCCCTACCGAGCGGCTCCGCCCTGAAGCTCACCACCGCCCTCTACTACTCGCCCAGCGGCCGCACCCTCCAGGCCGCCGGCGTCACTCCCACCCTGTGGATCGAGCCCGAGAAGGCACCGGGCGCCCCGCTGCCCATCGTGCGCGAGCGCGACCTGAGCGGGCACATCCAGGGCGAGCCATCTACTTCCGCGGGGTCGTCCGAAGCGAACTCCACCCGCGCCGGCGCGGGTGACTCGGCAACCTCCGCGGCCGCAGGAGCCCCCAGCGACCCGAGCCTCGTGCCTGTCACCGACGAAGAGCTGCACCTGGGCGTGGCCCGCGTCGTCCCCACCGATCCCTCCACCAGCCGGGACCGCGCACTGCGCACCGCCTGGGAGCTGGTCAGGGGGGAGAGGGTGAGGAAGTAGGCCTCAACGGGGTGGTTTCGACCAACCGCGAGGAATCCATAGCGCTTCGGCCCGCTCGCGCTCGGCGCCGAGCGAAGCAACGCAGCGGTGCGGATCACCGGTCAGCGCGCCCCTGCCATGCGGTCTGGTAGACCAGCGCGGAAAAGCCGGCTCCGAACGACAACGGGGCCGCGGCCTTCGGGCTGACGCGCATCGCCCCCGCTATGTCACTGGAGCTAGAAGCGCTCAAACGAGACTGGCGCCTAGA
>DATIDO010000133.1:0-4379 GCA_035456245.1 Polyangiaceae bacterium | reverse complement strand
GTCGGCCGCCTACGGCAGCGCGACGGCGTCGGGGACGCAAATCGTCCCCTTTCGTGCTGCTCACCGCTGCACCCCCCACGACACCATCCTAGCAAGGGCTCCCAGTCGTCGCGGTACGGCTCCTGAAAGGGCGGAAAGTTCAGGCGAATTCTCGAATTCGGCCCGTCGTCCGGCACGACCCATTCGGGTTAGCCCGTTTGGGTCAAAGGCCAGCTCGATCCCATCGAGCCACTTCCAAATGGGCTCGACCCCATCGAGCCGGCCCGATTCGAGCCGACCCCATGGGGTCGATCCAGTCCTTTCGGCTTCAGGGCTCGAGCGCGTGGACGGTAGCCACCGACCGGTCCTTGCCGTCACCGTGGCAGGTCGCGCACGCCTCACCCGACGCCGTGCTGTTCGACTCGGCGTGAACCTTGGTGGCCGTGTCGCTGTGGCAGCTGGTGCACGCAGCGCTCTCGGGAGGAACGGACGTGGTCCCGTACAGCGTCGGCCGCAAGCCAGCTGTCAGCGGAACCAAATAGGTCTCGCCATCGTGGCAACGCGTGCAGTCGTTCAACGGAGCCGGGTAGCGCATGTCCGGGCTCGAGTGGAACCGATGGATCATGTCCTTGAAGTTCCAGCTCTCGTTGTTGCTGGTCAGATCCGGCGAGTGGCAGGCCACGCAGAAGTCGGGATCCTTGCGGCCGCTGGAACCATGCTCGGCCAGATCGCCGTGGCAATTGTTGCAGTTCTCCACGTCCACGACGTGGCGGCGAGGCACGATTGCGCTGCCGGTGACCAGGACCGGAGTGACCGGATTGTCGAAGGAGATCTGACGAACGAAGTCGCCACCCGCCATCGTCGGGGCCTGCCAAGCTGCGGTCCAATTGATGCGACCGTCCAAGGCCACGTTCCAGGTACCGGTTGCCGCCACCGGGATGGTCGTGGTGGCACCGGGCGCCGAGTAGAACCGGAAGTGATCGCCCACCCGCTCGAGGCACGGTGCTACCGGCGTGGCAGCGCAGAGCGTCAGCGGAATGGTCACTGCGGTGGGCGGGGTGGTGGCGGCCGATTCGTCCACTGGGCCCCAGCGCGACATGCGAACGCGATCGATCTGGGAGCGCGGACGCTGGTTGGCCGGAGGCGGCGTGAGCAAGTCGAGCGACACGCCATCGACCTTCACCGCGAACTCGACGATCGGATCCTGACCGGGAGCCGTGTTGGTGACGGCGATGATCTCGGCGGTCACGACCGGCGCCAGATAAGAGCGGGTGGTGAAGTGCACCTTGTCGATCGGGATCAGCGAATCCGTATCGTGGCAGGTGATGCAGGACGTGTCGGGCTGGGGTCCGCCCTTGTGTGCGGTCCAACCTGCCGGCGGCGTGCCGCTGCCGAAATAGGTGCGATCGTGGCAGCTGGAGCAGGCCTTTTCCTCTGGCCGTGTCATCCAGCGATCGCCCTGCGAGCCCTGATGGCAGTTGGTGCAGTCCTTCAGGTCCCACGGATAGACGACATCGGAGAAGTCGTCGTCATCGCCGAACACGTAGGGGACGCCCGGAACGGAGGGGGGCACGCCGACGACGCTGGGTAGGGCAGCGCCGCGGTGGATCTTGTGGATCATCACCTGGAAGTCGAAGGTGTTGCCCGAGATGGGCTCGATCGAGTTCGACTCGGTGTGGCAGAGCTGGCACATCTCGACGCCGCGACGCGAGCCACCGTGGTACTCGATGCGAGTATGGCAGCTGTTGCAGGCTGCGCTGGTCACGACGTCGAGCTTGTTGGGCTCACCGCCGTCGGGTACCCAGCTGTGGAAGCCGCTCGCCACGTAGCGCACGTTCAAGAAGGTACGGGTGGCGTAGACGCCGAGCGTGTGCGTGAGCTTGGCCCGCGTGGCGTCGATGTCGATCTGGGTCGCGAAAGTGTAGCGGTACTTGCCGAGATCGAGCGTCTCGAAGGTGCCACCATCGTCGTAGTAGGATTGGGTGACGGTGTTGCCGCCGCCCTCACGCTGACGGGTCGTGTAGGCCGTGTACTGGCGGGAGTCGCCGTTCGAGTCCTCGCCGAGCCAGGAGAGGATGAAGCGCGGCTGCACGGCGCCTGCCGTGAAGTAGCCATCCAGATCGAGTGCCACGCCGCGATCGTCTGCAATCGTGAACTCGACCGTCGCCACGCCACTGTCGGAGACATCGACCTTGCCCAGCGTCAGCACGAGCCCGGGCCCGGCGACACCAGGCTGAGTGCCTCCGGTTCCAAGGGCGCCGCCAGTGCCAATCGGCTCACCGCCTTGGCCCCCCGATGGACTGCCACCGCTGCTGGTGCCGCCGGTGTCCGTACCGTCCGCGCCTCCGTTGTCCCCGTCCGGTGGCGGATCGGAATCGCCGCACGCCGCCAAGCTGGCCGAACCCAGCGTGACCGCCACCAACACGACCCAGAGCTTCGAGAGCTTCTCCCCAAACTTCGCCATGACCCTATTCCATGGAATGCTCTCCCTCGGGGATCGTCAAGCAACGCAGCTGACCGACTCGGCGGATCTATTCGGCCGGTCGACAACGTGGCATGAGTGATATGGGGGAGATGCGCCTGAACGACGGCCCAGACGGAAACGCCCACCGGCCCACCATGCAGACCTTGCGTGGAGGTCAGGTGACTTCGGCGTGCGCGTGCTGTCTTCGCTCTCCGACTCAAAAGCGAATTGTTAGCAACAAGGCAGGACGGCCTGGCGCAATCAGCGCCTTTTTGGCTGTTCCTTTCGCTGCCGTGCCTTTCGCTGCCGTGCCGTTTGCAAGCACGGTAGCCGCAGCGCTGGTCCTCACCCTCGTTTCACCCGTCGTCGCCGCTGCTCAGACCGCACAGCCAACTGCCGAGTCAACGGCACCGCCGGCCACCGCAACTCCAGCCGCTCGGCCGACTGCCCCACAGCCGACTGCCCAGCCAGCGAGCCCGCCGAAAAGCGTGACGCCGGGCCGTCGCTACGATGACTACGACCGGTACGAGCTCCGAGCCCGCGCAGTCACTCACCTGCAAGTCTTCCAGCGTGCCCTGATTCCAGGTCCAGGTGGAGCGGCAGTGCCAACCGAGACTCTGGTCCCCTGGCACCAATCGCTTTCCCTCGGCGCGACCCACCTCGACAGCCTGTTCGGCAAGGATGGGACCGACATCCAAGTCGCCGCTTGGGGCCAGATCATCGGCGGGAGCCCCGAAGATCAGCAGTCGGCGACCTGGGATTTGGCTTCGGCCTTCGTCACGCAGCGCGCCGGGCCGCTCGTGTTCCAATTGGGGCGCCAGGTCATCAGTGGTGGCGCGGCTCGCTACCGGCGCATGGATGGTGTGCTGGTGCGAGCCAACGGTCCGGTCGGGCTCCGGCTCTCCGGCTACGCAGGCTGGACGGCGCTGCCGCGCTGGGATCAGTGGTACGGCTACCACGATCTCGGCGCGAACTACGACAGCTGGAAGCAACCCAACGCCTACCCGCTCTACGCCGACCGCAGCCAGAACACGATGGGAGGCTTCCTCCTCGACTGGCACGACGACGACATCGGGACGCTGGGTGTTTCGTTCCACGGCCAAGCGGAGCGTGACTCGATCGAGAGTCGGAACCTGGGAGCCAACTTCGCGCTGACCCACTTCGAGAACGTCTCGTTGACGGGCGACGCCATCTTCAGCCTCGAACAACAGCGCCTGGCGGACGTCCGCTTCAGTGGGCTTTGGGACGCCTATCGCAAGGGCGACGTGGGCGTCTCGCTGTTGGGTGAGTTCCTGCACACGGTGCCCTCGGCGTTGCTCTCGCAAGCTTCCATCTTTTCGGTGTTCTCGTTCGGCGAGTTGACCGAGGCGGGCGGCGAGTTGATCACTCGGCTGCCCCTCGGCTTCACGATCAGCGGCGCGGGCTACGCTCAGACCTACAACGAAGGCTCGCCAGGTGCGCGGGTGCGTGGCGAGGTGCGCTTCGCCAGCGACAAAGAAGAGACGGTGATGGCCCGCGTACAGGCACAGCGCGTGAGCTTGGAGACCAACGGTTACTGGGTGCTGCGCTTGGCGGCCCGCTATCGGTTCTTGCCGAGCTGGTCACTCGCGGCCGATGCCTACCGCTACGCCTACGACCAAGCGGTCGATGGCCGAACCGAATCCACCTTCGGCTCGACCCACCTGGTCTACGAGCCCAAGGCGCCTTGGGACGCGCGGGTGGGCGCGACCTTGGCCGAATCTCCCTACGCGTCCCTCGACGCGCAATGCATGGCTCGCCTGGCGCTGCATTGGGATCGGAGCGTCCGATGATCCTCCGCCGCGCTTTGCTCGGCCTGGCCTGCGCCGTGTTCCTCGTGGCCATCGCGCTCGCCTGCTCCAAGAACGTGGCGCGCTTCCCGCACCAGCGTCACCTGGGCCTCGATTGCTCGGCCAAT
>DATIDO010000132.1:0-5298 GCA_035456245.1 Polyangiaceae bacterium | reverse complement strand
CGCGCCCCCCGTGCGCTGGCACGTGGCCGAGTTCTTCTCGCTCGACGCCTACGGCGGTTACCTCCGCAACACGACGACGGGCTCGTACCTCGGCTACGGCGGCCTTGGTGCCACGTTCAGCTGGTAGCACTCGAGCGATGGCCCACCCGAAGGCTCGCTTGGTCCGAGTCGGTGCATTCGGACCGGGGCCTCGGAAAAAAGAGAAACGCCCCACGCTCGGCTGAGCGGTGGGGCGCCTCTCTTTGCGCGGCAGGGTGTTTTGCGCGGCAGGGTATGTCGCGCTGCGGCGGACTCAGCCGATCTTGCGGTACTTGATGCGGCGCGGTTCGCCCGCGTCCTCACCGGTGCGACGCTTCCGGTCCTCTTCGTACGCCTGGTAGTTGCCTTCGAACCACTCCACGTGGCTGTCACCCTCGAAGGCGAGGATGTGCGTGGCGATGCGGTCGAGGAACCAGCGATCGTGGCTGATCACCACGGCGCAACCCGGGAAGTCGAGCAGCGCGCCCTCGAGCGAGCGCAGGGTATCCACGTCCAGGTCGTTGGTGGGCTCGTCGAGCAGCAACAGGTTGCCGCCCTGCTTCAGCAGCTTGGCCAGGTGCACGCGGTTGCGCTCACCGCCCGAAAGGCTGCCGACCAGCTTGTTCTGATCGGAGCCCTTGAAGCCGAACCACGAGCAGTAGGCGCGGGCGTTGACCTCTTTTTTGCCGAGCTCGACGATCTCGCTGCCACCCGAGATCTCCTGGAAGATGTTGTTGTCGGCCTTCAGCGTGTCGCGCGACTGGTCGACGTAGGAGATCTGGACGCTCTCACCGAGGGTGAGCGAGCCACTGTCGGGCTGCTGCTCGCCGACCAGCATGCGGAACAGGGTCGACTTGCCGGCGCCGTTGGGCCCGATCACGCCGACGATGCCGGAGCGCGGCAGCTTGAAATTCAGCTTGTCGAACAGCAGCTTGTCGCCGAACGCCTTGCTCAGATCCTTGGCCTCGATCACGTTCTCGCCGAGGCGCGGCCCGGGCGGGATGGTGATGTCGCCGCCATCCTTCTTGGTGTCGTTGGCCTGATTCATCAGGTCTTCGTAAGCCGAGAGGCGAGCCTTGCTCTTGGCCTGGCGGGCGCGAGGTGCTGCGCGCACCCAGTCGAGCTCTTGCTTCAGCTTGCGCTGGCGAGCGCTCTCCTGCTTCTCCTCCTGAGCCAGGCGGGCCTGCTTGGCCTCCAGCCAGCCGGAGTAGTTGGTGTGGAAGGGGTAACCGCGGCCGCGATCGAGCTCCAGGATCCACTCGGCGACGTCGTCGAGGAAGTAGCGGTCGTGGGTCACGGCCACGACGGTGCCCGGGTACTCCTTGAGGAAGCGCTCCAGCCAGGCCACGGACTCGGCGTCCAGGTGGTTGGTCGGCTCGTCGAGCAGGAGCATGTCGGGGTTCTCGAGCAGGATGCGACAAAGCGCGACGCGGCGCTTTTCGCCACCCGAGAGGTGCGCGATCTCGGCCTCGGCGTCGGGCAGTCGCAGGGCGTCCATGGCGCGATCGACCTTGGCGTCCAGGTTCCAGGCGTCGACCGCGTCGATGCGGTCCTGCAGCTTGGCCTGCTTCTCCATCAGCTCGTTCATTTCGTCGTCGCTCATCGGCTCGGCGAACTTCATGCTGATGGCTTCGAAGTCGGTGAGCAGCTTGCGAGTGACGGCGACCGCCTGATCGACGGCCTCGCGCACGGTCTTCACCGGGCCCAGATTGGGCTCCTGGGCGAAGTACCCGACCTTCACGCTCGGGTGCGGCTTGGCCTCGCCGGTGAAGCCGTCGTCCTGGCCCGCCATGATGCGCATCAGCGAGCTCTTGCCGCTGCCGTTGGCGCCGATCACGCCGATCTTGGCGCCGGGCAAGAACGCCAGCGTGACGTTGTCGAGGACCTTCTTGTCGGGCGGGTGAACACGCGTCACCCCTTGCATGGTGAAGACGAACTCGGGCATGCGCGGACGCTACACGCGGCTCAGCTCGGTCGCTAGCTCGAGCAGGCGAGCACGTTCGTTCAGGCTGGGCTCTTCGAGCACCCGCTCGAGCAGCGCGCCGAGCAGCCGACCCAGCCGGGGCCCCGGCGAAAGAACCCGTTCGGCGAGCAGGTCGCGTCCGCTCACGGCCAAATCGCCGAGTTCGAGTGGCGCCCCACTGGAAAGCACGTCACGCGCCGCAGCGACCCACGCGGCGACGTCCTCGTCCGGGCCGAACTGGCGGGAGAACGGAAGGAATTCCAGCAGCTCCGGCGCGGCCTCGCGCCCCACGGCCGAGAGCGCACGCCGCAGCGGTGCGCCGGCCTCGCCGAGCGTGACGTCGGCGTGGCGGATCCAGTGGCTCGCGGCCTTCTGCTCGGCGTTGGACAGCCGCAAGCGCTGGGCCAGCTCGAGCGTAGCTGCGGCGCGAACGTCGGCCGGACCGGCCAGTCCGCGCGCAGCCAGCACGGCGAAGCGCAGCAGGGGGCGCGCGGGCGCGGTGTCCAGGGCGGCCAGCGATTCTTCGTCGAGCACCAGCTCGGGCGCGACGCACTCCAGCAGGCCCTCGTCGCGCTGGATACGGAAACAGGCGCTGGGGGCCGAGGACGCGAGCGCCTTCCACCATTCGTCGCGGACACGCTCGCGGCTCACCTTGCGAAAGCTGTCGAGCGAAGGCCGAATGGCGCGCCGCGTTTCCTCCTCCAGGAGCATGCCGAGCGTCGAGCAGAAACGCGCTCCGCGCAGCACGCGCAGGCCATCCTCGGCGAAGCGCTCCGCCGCGACGCCCACGGCACGCAGCACGTTGCGCTGCAGATCGCCGATGCCGTCGAAGGGATCGATGAGCCGTCCGCTCCGCAGATCGAAGGCGATGGCGTTGACGGTGAAGTCGCGCCGGGCCAGGTCGGCGGTGATGTCGTCGACGAAGAATACCTCGTCCGGTCGCCGTCCATCACTGAAGCCACGTTCGCCGCGCAGCGTGGTCAGCTCGTAGTGCTGTCGCTCCAGCACGACGGTGACCGTGCCGTGCTGGATCCCGGTGGGTAGGACCTTCTTGAAAAGCGGTAGGACTTGCTCGGGCCTGGCGTTGCTCGCCAAGTCCCAATCGCCCGGCGAACCCCCGCGCGCGCGCCCGAGCTCGGCCAGCAGCACATCGCGCACGCCGCCGCCCACCAGCCATGCCTGGTAGCCGGCCTCCTCCAGGCGCCGAGCGATGGCGGTCACTGGCGCGGGGACGCCAGCTGCCAGCTTGCGCTCGGCTTGCTCGGTCAGGGATGCGTCGGACATGTCGTTCGGGGGGCGGCTGGAGAGTGAAGGCTCAGGAGGCCGTCTTGGCGGTGAAGAAGCGGCGGATGCGGCTCAGCAGTTCCAGTTCTTCGTGGTGGCTGTGACGGGGACGTTCGGCAAGCCGGGCCTCGGCCAGGCGGTGCTGACGCTCGGCCAGTACCCCGCTCACGTGTTCGGCCAGCTCGGGATGCCGCGCGAAGACCGGTTCGAGCGCCGCTCGATCCAGCACCAGGACCTCGGTCTCCTCGCAGGCGATGACGTCGGCCGAGCGCGGCTCGCCGGTCATCAGCGACATCTCGCCGAAGAATTCACCGCGTCCCGCGTCTGCGACGACGCAGCGGCTGCCGTCTTCTTCCACGGCTTCGATGCGAACGCGGCCGCGCTCGATCAGATACATTTCGCTCGTGGCGTCACCCTGGTGGACGATGACTTCCTCCGAGGCGAAGCGATGACGACGGCAGCCCTCGGCCAGGGACTCGAGCAGCTCGCTGGGTAGGGTCTGGAAGAGCACGTTCTGCCCGAGCAGGACCTGCGTGGCGGCCCGTACACCGCCATCGCGCTCGGAGCGGCTGAGCATCTCCACCTGGCGGCGCGGCACCGGGATCGAGAAGCCGGCACGGCGCATGGCGTACCACAAGCGCTCGCGGACGTTACCGTCCGTCACTTCGCCCTGTTGGTAGTGCTCGATGAAATAGCGAACGAGGTACTCGATGCCACGCTCGGTGAAGCCGTGAGCGATCACCTGAGGAGCAGGCTCGCGCAGTACGTCCGGCAGGTGATCGATGGCAGCCAGAAGCACGTGGCGGACACGCTCGGGTGCTTCCTCGTACGTGGCGTGAACGAGCACTTCCCTGCGGACCAGCGGCGTCGGCCGCGAAAAGTTGACGAGCGACGACTTGGACAACGTCGCGTTGGGGACCGTCACCTCGATCTGATCGACGGTCATGACCCGGGTCGCTCGCCAATTGATCTCGAGCACCCGGCCGACGTGGCCGGCGTTGCCATCGAGCTCGACCCAATCCCCGACTGAGAAGGGCTGCTGCGCCTGGATGGCCAGCCCGGCGAACAGGTTGCCGAGCGTGTCTTGGAGCGAGAGGCCGATGATGGCCGTCAGGAACGCAGAGGTCGCCAACAGCGAGCGGGGCTCGACGCCAGCCGAGCGGAGCACGAACAGGAAGGCGATGAGATAGATGAAGGCCTGGACGACATCCTGCAGGATCTTGGGCAGCGGCCGAGCGAGGCGCCGAAACCAGAAGGAGTGGACCAGCAAGAGGTAGGCGGTGCGAGCCAACCCGAAGAGCACCAGCGTCTGCGCGGCGATGCGTAGCGTGGCGTCGAGCGCGTGCCGGGCTGGCAGCACGCTTTGCACGCCTACCAGGAGCACGTGGAGGATCCAGAGCCCGAGCGGCAGAGCCAGACGGGAGCGATCTTTTCGGGGCAGGAGGAGCCAGGCCGCTGCGAGCAGGGCCAACGCCAACAAGGTCGCGCCGCCGCCCGAGATGGGATCGGTGCGTTCGAGCGAATCGAGGATTGGATCGAGGAATTCGTTCACGGTGGGAACGGGGGGGACGGGGTGGGGGCGCTGGGTGTACCCTCTTCGCCGATGTTTGTCTGGGGCGGGCGAGGGGTGGGGCTGTTGCTACTGTGCCTGGGGGGCGCGGTCGGCTGTGATCGGGAGTCGAGCCAGGGCGGGACGGCGGCGCCCTCGGTGGCCGCTTCGGCGTCGGCAGCGCCAACTGGGGCGGCAGCGCCAACTGGGGCGGCGGCGCCAACTGGGGCGGCAGCGCCGTCGGCAGCGCCGGCTCCGGCGGGTTCAGCTGAGCCGGGTGCGGTCGCGCCCGCCACGCAGGACCAGGCGACGCAGGGCCCGACGACTCAGGGGGCGGCTCCGCGCGCAGGCACGTTGCGGCTCGTGGCCGTGCTCGACGGTGAGGCGTTGAAGAGCGAGCAAGGCCAGCTGAACGTCCTCGCCAAGCAGCTCGAGAAGGGCGGCCTCACCGTGGACGCCGCGGCGGCGCAGGCGGAGGAGCGCA
>DATIDO010000131.1:0-2273 GCA_035456245.1 Polyangiaceae bacterium | reverse complement strand
CGTGTCGTTGCCGCCTACCCCGCGACTGCCCGGTTCAACCAAGTGCGGCCGCCGCCTTGTTGAGCTTTACGCCGAGACGGGCGACCCGAAGTTTGAGCGAGCAGCGCTTCAAGTATCTGGCGCGCACGGTGCTTGATCTTCACCCTGCCCCGCTACCCGGGCCCGTACAAGGCTCGCGAAGTGTTTCGCGACGATGCGGGGTCTCTTGCGTATTGGCCGTGTGCGGCGGAAGGGAGCCGTACGCGCTGCCCGAGGGAACTACGTCTTTGGGCGGGAGTTTGGGCTCCAATTGAACGGGGGACGCAGCGCCGGCGCGTGTCCAGGCTGCGTCCCCTGGTGTTTCGAGTGATCTGGGCTAGGCAGCGGCGGTTGCCGTGCCCTGTTCGGCGAGGCGCTTGCTGATCGTCTGCAGCTTGCGTAGGGCCTGTTTTTCCTGTTCCAGGTTCTCGTTGAGCAGGCGGGCAACCTCTTCTTCCCCTGTCGCCTCGGCCATTGTCAGCAGGCCTTCGTAAGCGGCGATCTCGTAGTGCTCGGTGCGTGCGCCTGCGCCGGTCAGGAACGCGTCGAGGATTTCCTGGGAGGGCGATTCGTTGGAGACGAACTCGTCGTGCTCCTTCTTGATCCCCTCGATGCCGGGGCACTTCTCTGCCTTGGCGGGCTCGCCCAATGCCTCGAACGCCCGCTCGAGGTTCTTCACGTGCTGGCGCGTCTCTGCCAGGTGCTCGCCGAATCCCTGCGCAAGTTCCTCGTCGGCCGCCTCCTCCTGGAGCTTGGGGAGTGTCTTCACGAGCGTCTGCTCGGCGTACAGGACGTCGCCAAGTTCATGCAGAAACAGCTCGCGTGGATGGCTCATCTTGGTAGTGCTCATCGGATCTCCTTGCGTTTGAAGTAGAGGGCCGCCCGAAGCGGACGGCCCTCATCCCAGCGGTCTCGCGAAGAAGGGCTCTTAGCGGTGGTCGCGGTTGAGCGGGTCGTCGCCGCCCAAGTAGCTGCTGCCGGCCTTGGCCAGCCCGCGGCTGACGATGTACGCCGCAGCCACGATGGTGACCAGCGTCCACGCGCGGACGTCACCAAGCGAATCGGAGACCGCCGCGGCGACCAAAATCGCGGCAATCACGCCACCCATCGCCCAAAACTCGGTCGTCTTCAGCGACAGCTTTGTCTCGTCCTGACTGCGACGCGACACCTTCGGGCTGGACGCTCTCGTGGAGACGCCTGTATCCGTGCGTGTCCGCTCGTTCTCGATTGTTGCCATGAGGTTCCTCCTCGGTGCTTAGATGGTGCGGAAGAGAACTCGGACGAGTCCTCCGTGTACGCACCGGCCCGAACCACCGCTCTAAGGCTGCTGCAGGCGTCGGGTGCGACGTCATGGTTCTAGCCTTTGCCACCCGGCGCTAAACGTGGTACCTAGTCGCCTCCTAGTTTGCGATCGGTGACACGCGGACCAGCAATCCTTCGCGAGTGCTACCTGGCCTGGATCTCGAGACGCTGCTTGCCTCAGTGGAAGCGGCTCCGCCGATCGATGCTGCGGAGGTCGTCGCTGACGCATTGACGGAAGCGCTGGGGGCGCGTGACGTCAGCTTCCTGATTGCGGACTACAGCGGCCGGTCACTGATCCGACTGAGCCACGTCCGCCGCACGAACGCTGACCCTGATGACGTAAACCGCGAACGCGGCCAAGCAGTCGCGCTGGCCGGCACCCCGCACGGTCGTGCGCTCGCGGAGCAGGAGGCTCAGATCGTCGTGGACTCTGCTGGATTCCGCGTCTTCGCTCCCGTGACGAGTCGCGGCGAGGCGGTCGGCGTGTTGGAGCTCGGAGTTGATCACCAGCCTGACCAGCAGACGCTGGCAACAATTTCGGCTGGGGCGCACGCCCTTGCCTACATCGTGATCGCCAACCGCCGCTTCACCGACCTTTTTGACTGGGGCCAGCGTTCGGTGCCGCTTTCGCTGGAGGCAGAGCTTCAGCATCGACTCCTTCCTGCCTCGTACACGTGCGAGGGAGGCCAGTTCACGCTGGCCGGCTGGCTGGAGCCAGCAGGCGACGTCGGCGGAGACACGTTCGACTTCAGCGTCGAGCGAGACACCTTGCACGTCTCCATCACCGACGCGATGGGCCACACGCTGAATGCGGCCGTGCTGGCAACAGTCCTCGTGGGGGCATTGCGAAACGCTCGCCGCCGCGGTGTAGATCTCGGGGAACAGACCCGGCTGGCCAATGAGGCGCTATGCGAGTTTGCCGATGATGGCGACTTTGTAACCGGACAGGTCGT
>DATIDO010000130.1:0-2935 GCA_035456245.1 Polyangiaceae bacterium | reverse complement strand
CCCGCGTCTCGGCCAGTACCTCCGGATCGCTCGGGCCACCCGAACGACAGACGTCCACCTCGAGATCGGGGCGCCGCCCCAGAAGCTCCACGACGTGACCGACGAGTTCCGCCGTGGTGGCCCCCTGAGCCGAGCGCTCCGCCTTGTCGAAAGCGTCCAGGTCACGCTCCAGCGAGCGCGAGAGGTCACGCTGCGTGGCCGCCTGCTTCTTGGCTTCGTCCCGCGCTACGCGCTGCTGGGTGCGTTCGGCGACGCGCTGCTCTGCCACGACGCGCTTGCGCTCGGCAGCCAGCTCGCGCTCGCTCTGCCGGGTCGCCTCCTTCTCGGCGCGCGCGATCGTAGCCGCCACGATGCGCATTTGGCGCTGCCTCTCGCGATCTTTCTCGGACTGTTGCCTCTCGCGTTCCTTCTCGGCCTCGCGAGCCAGCCGCGTCGCGTGCCGCTCTTCGGTCCGGCGGAGCAATTCGACCTCGCGCTCGTGCGCGCGTCTCTCGGCTTCGGCCAAGCGCTCGGTCTCTCGCCGCTGCGCTGCCTCGGCGCGGTCCACCTCGCGTTGCGCAGCGTCGCGGACCCGCTGCTCGTCGCGTGCGATCTTCTCGAGGCGGCGCACCTCGGCGAGGCGCTCGGCCTCGAGCCGTCGTGCTTCGGCTGCCTGGGCACGTTCTGTTTGGCGCTGGGCGCGCTCGGCGGCTTCGCGCTCGCGTTCCAGTCGGCGCTGCTCGCGCTCGAGCTGGACCGGATCGATGGGGCGCTTCTTGCGGCGACTCAGATCGGGCTCGGACGAGGGAGCCGGAGCGGGTGCGCGAGCGGGCTGTTTCGCAGCCGCCGGGGGCTTTTCGGCAGCCGCCGGGGGCTTCTTGGGCGTGGGCGGCAGCTTTTCGGGAGCCGTTGGTGGCTTTTTGGGCGGCAGCTTTTTGGCAGGTGCCTGCTGCTTGGCAGGTGGCAGCTTCTTGGGCGGCACTTTCTTGGGAGCCTGTGCCGACTTCTTGGCAGGTGCCTGTTTCTTGGGAGCAGGCACGGATTTCTTGGGAGCCTGCGCCGACTTCTTGGCAGGCGGCTGCTTCTTGGGAGCGGGCACGGATTTCTTGGGAGCAGCAGGCTGCTTCTTGGGAGCGGGCACCGGCTTCCCGACAGCCTTGGGGCGCCGAGCCTTGGCACCGGCGCGCGCAGGGACCGCGCGGCTTGTGGGGTTGCCTCGCACGGGAGCGGGCTTCGGGGTCGCCTTCTTCTTCGGCATGCGCGGGCGCGAGCAGGCTACCCGAGACCCCCCAGGGATCACCAGATGGGAGCGGAGTGGGGCTCCCTCCGGGCGCTCAGCCGTTCGGCGGGCGGCTGGAGAGACGAACGCTCCAGGCGATTTCTTCTTCTTCGTCCCGCGTGATGCCGAGGGCCTCGGCGATGCGATCGAGCATGGCGTGCTCGGTCACGTCCTCGGCCCCGTCGCTCAAGGCCATCTGCGTGCAGAGGCCCAGGGCGATGCGCCGCGATACCTCGTCCGGGAGCTGGGAGGCGGCCGCCGCGAGCCTGGCATCGAGGCCGTCGCGGAGCAGGGTCGTCTCGATCCGCTCGATCGAGGCCAGCAGCGCGGTCGAGTCGAGCTCACCCGCCGAGAGCGAGGTCACCGAATCGAGGAAGGCGCGCCGCTCGGGGGGAGAGAAATCTCCGTCGGCTCGGGCGACCAGGAACATCAGCTCCACCATCGCCTCGACCTCGGCGGCCGCGCGCTTCGACCATGTCATGACAATGGGAGCGTATGCGCCCTGTCGGCCCGAGCAAGCCGGCGTAGCCGCGGCGTGGCTTCGAGGGCGCGGAAGCTCAGCCCGCGCCCAGGCTCACCTGCCGGGTCGGCGCTGGCTGCCATGGCTCATCGTCGCTCAGCGGTCGTTGCGGTCCAGCTCGGCGAGGATTGGGGCGATCAGCTTTTCGAGGCCGGAGGAGCGAATGACCAGGGCGGTCTCCAGGTACTCGCCCAACGTGCCGCTCGGCATGCCCTGTCGGGCGAACCAGGCCAGGTAGGCCTCGGGCAGCTGGACCAGGCGCATGCCTTGGTACTTGCCGAAGGGCATGCGGTAGCGACAGAGCTCGAGCAAGCGCTCGGCGTCGGGGAGGCTCGGCTGCTCCGGCACGAGTCGAGCTAGAGCACATTCGGAAAAGGGCCTCCAGCCCGGACTCGTCGCACTTGGAACGAGCCGGCCCGGTGAGCGAGCTGGCGCGGAGCGAGAACGAGCGCCGGGCTGGCTGGTCACCACATCGCTTCGATCCAGTCGCTCCAAGCCGCGAGTCGAGTGGGTTCGGCGCCGAGCTGCGTGGCCTTCCACAGTCCGTACTGCTCGACCTGCTCCGTCGTCGCTCGGTAGTCGCTGGTGTGCATGAGGTAGCCGCCGTTGCCGTCGTCGCCGAGGGGGGTCTTCGCTGCATCCAGGCAGTAGCGGAAACCGGCAATCGGCTCGGGCTCACCCAGCTGGGTGTTCGCTGGATCGCAACGACGCCACTGGGCCGCGGGGTAGCCCGCGTAGAGCGAAAGGAACTGCTGGATCGAGCCGTTGACGATCTGCAGGTAGAGGCCTGCCTGGATCTCGTCGAAGAACTCGTAGAGAGAGCCACCCTGACCGAAGTCGTAGCTGCGATCGAGGTAGTTCGTGGTTGCCAGGTGCTTGGCGACCTGCGCGCGGCCATAGCGGCCGGCGTTGGCGAACAAGTCGGCCTGGGCCGGATCGTACAGAACGATGTCGTTGTTCACGTACTGCGCGCTCTTGATGCGCGCGCCGAACAAACGCACGTAGTCGTTCTGTTGGGCGGCACGGGCCTCGGGCGTCGCGTCGCCGACCTTCATGGCCAGGTATTCGTCGAAGGCCGTGAGGTACGGCCAGTCCATCGGGAAGTTCACCCAGCCGCTCTGCCCGCCCGGGTTGATCGACATCTGCAGCTGGTACCA
>DATIDO010000129.1:0-3200 GCA_035456245.1 Polyangiaceae bacterium | reverse complement strand
CGCGGTCCAGTTGGCAGCAATCCAGCGTGCCTGGCCGGTCTCGCCGCCTGCGCCGCCGTCACTGCTGCCGCCCGTGCCGTCGTTGCTGCCACCGGTGCCATCGGTCGTGCCGCCCGAGCCACCGAGGCCATCGTCGTCGGGCGTCTCGCTGGTCTCACACGCCAACGCGAAGGAAGCAGCCAGGACGACCGGTGCCCCCACCCACTGAAAGAACTTTCGATTGAGGATCGTCATGGCTCGCGAGCCTAATGAAGGGTGGATGTGGAGTCGAGACTCAATCGCAAGAAGGAACAGGGCTGGAGGCCCGGGGTGTCGGTGAAACCGCACACATTGCGGCTAAAGAAACCGGTAGAGGCATCTCTTCGAGGGCCGGCGATGGCACGAAGTAGATGTCACTAATGCGAACGACACGCGAAAGTAGACAGGGGGAACGACGCAAGGCGCTCGTGTCAGAGAACGATCGCCGCGCGACAAAGGGGGTTCGGGACGAGCGAATACACCGCCAGTTCGTTCTCGGACTGCAGCTCGTCCATGTCCTCGATGCGCGTCAGCAGGTTCGCCTTGCAGGCAATGCGGGGCTCACCCAGCAGCGTATCGAGCAGCGCCTTACCGAGAGGGCCGAACTCGACGGACAGCGCTTCGAGCCGTCGACGCGTGATATCGAGAGCCGACGTCTCGTCGAGCAGGGCATCCAAGCCCAAGCGGTTGATCACGGAATAGAGCTGGTTGAACACCAGGTAGTAGCCGATGCCGTTGCGGACGATGTCGTCGTCCTCGAAGACTTTGGGCTGGCGCGCGAGTTCGGGGACCAGCTGGGTCAGCTGCTCTCGGCGAGAGGCAGCCAAGGCAAGGCCTTGAATGTCACGACAGTAGCTACGACTCGGCAGCCCCGAAGCGTCGAGCTCGAGCAGGACGTTCTGCTGGTGCCCTTCCAGCGCGATGCCATGCCGATCGTAGATGCGCAGCGGTGTCTCGATGGCGCAGGTCAGATAGGCTTCGAACCATTCGATGGCCGCCTCGCGCTCCGAGAGCGCAGCATGGTCCGACCGACGACTGACCCAAGCATGCAGCTTGGAGCGCTCGCCCGGGCGCAGCGGCTCTTGCACCAATGCGGCGATCGAATCGACCCGTGTCGGGCTGCCGCTCCGAAATGGATTGCTGCGGAAGATGGCTTCGAAGCCGGTCTCCTGGCGATCGGGAAGGGCCAGGGAGAGGTAGGCGGGGTCCTCGATCGGCAGCAGCTGAGGAAAGTCCCGGGCGAGGTCGCAAGCGCGAAAGAGCTGGCTCAGCCAGACACTGTCTCCCAGTTCGCTCCGTAGGTTGATGCGTAGCGAGTTCGTGATCGTCACCGGAATCGAGAGCTTGATCATGAAGTCGGTCGCTTCGGAGTAGAGCGTGCGTACCGAAGACGTCGGCGTGAACAGCGGCCCCAAGGGGCCGAGGTCCTGCAGTGCACCGCTGCCCAGGAGCGCCCGCACGTGGTCTTGGTGTGCCAGCCAGTGGGCCTGGAGCGGGTGCACGGGCAACAGCTCGAAGCCTCGAGACTGGAGGTCCCGAAGGGGACTGGACGAATCCAGCCCCGTCAGCGCGAGCCGTCGCGCGAGCTCGGCGCCGCTCACTCGAGTGCCACCGACCTCGGCGATGGATTCGTCGAGGAGCAGCTCCCTGCGCGCCGCGAAGAAGTGCAGCTGGAAGCATCCTGCCAATTCGGGGGCGTAGTGCCGATGTTGCCAGTCGTAGAGTCCCTGGCGCGACTTGGGCGTTGGATGCAGCCAGTGACCCAGTGCCGTCGACTGTTCCGAGCCGATGAAGCCGTCGGTCGATGGGGTACTTTCGAGGGCATGCTCCACGTACCTCGTCATCACCTGGTTGCTCTCGATGACTCGACCGAGCAGGGCCAGCCGCTGTGCGCTGTTCGGCCGCTGGGCGTAGATGGAGTCGATCAATGCCAGCTGAGCCGAGAGCGGGTCGACGCGGCGCCAGACTACTTGCCCCCCTGCTTCCTCACGGTCACGTCGGCAGACGCGGGAGATGGTGTGTCGCCCGACCAGGGAGCGGTAGCTGACACCCAGCGCGAGGCGCGAGCCGGTGGCCAGTGCGAGGTCGACCACGTACGACTCGTCCCCCGAGAATGGCGCGTCGTTGCGCGAGCGGAAGGCGGAGGCTGCGTGCCATGTTCCGCCATCCACCTCGCGGAGGTAGCAGTTGGCGAGGGCCTGGAACGAGGCGTTGCCCGCGATCTTGTGGGCGAGGTCGTCGAGGGTGGGCGATGTCATGATCAGGTCCAGCGAGCCGCTGCTCACGAAATAGCCAAGGCCGTTGGGGGGCCGCTGGGCTCCGTTTCCGGCTGGAGATCGAGTGCTTCGGGGCGAAAGCGGTGGCGCAGGAACATCGCCCAGCCGAAGGTGAGCCACTCGGCGAGCGGAAGTGCGAGCAGGAAGCTCCAGTTGGGCAGACCCAGCCCCCCAGGTCCTGGCTCGCTCAACCGCGCCAGACTCCAGAGGAGAGCCAGCGGCAGGAAGAGGCCACGAAGCAGCGCGATCGACGCAGAGGGTCCGGGCTGCTGGATGGCCGTGAGGTAGCAACTGAGCGCGATGTTCGCGCTGCTGACCACGAACAGCGGCCATACGATCAGGCAAAGCCGACCGGCCAGCTCGGTGATGCTCGTTTCGCCTGCGTCCAGAAACCAGCGAGCCAGCGGACCGCGGGCACCCACGAATAGCGCAGCCAGCAGCACGCCCAGAATCAGCGCGCAGCGGAGCGCCGTGTCGGCGAACGCCCGGATCCGCTCGCGCCTGCCTGCGCCGTAGTTCTGACTCACCAGCAGGTGCAGCGCGTCGGAGATGCCGTACGCCAACATGAGGCTGGCGAAGACGTAGTAGTTCACGACTCCGAAGGCGGCCACACCTTCGACACCCATTCGCGCGAGCAGCAGGGCGTTGATGCACCAGATGATTGCGCCGGCCGAGACCTCGTTGATGAACTCGGCGGCGCCGGCGTAGCTGGCCTTCAGGAGCTGCAGCCAGCGCGTCTGTCGTGCCGCGAAGCGAAGCGTTCGCTCGGGGCTAGTGAAGTAGCGGCACAACACTGCGGCTTGCACGAGCTGAGCGAGCGCGGTGCCGAAGGCAGCACCGGCAAGTCCCCAGCCCAGGAAGGCGACGAACCAGGCATTGAATGCCACGTTCGTTGCTGCGCCAGTG
>DATIDO010000128.1:0-2209 GCA_035456245.1 Polyangiaceae bacterium | reverse complement strand
CAGCCGCGCTTCGAGTCGGATCAGCAGCGACCCGTCACTCAGCAGAGGCGCGACGCGAGCTCGTGCCTCGTCCCAGCGTCCCCGCTCGAGCAGCGCCCGCACACCCCAGAGCGCCACACGTCCATCGACGTGACCTGCGCTCTCTGACGCCACCTCGTCGTACTCGCCTCGAGCGAAGGCCCGCTCCAGTTGGCTCGTGATGTCCGGCCCGGGCGCGCCGGCTTGGCTCGGTTCGGATCCAGGAGGGGTGGGGGGAGGAGCGGAGCCGCCGCAACCCGTGACGCCCCAACTCAGGACGCCGACGACACCGCAGCCGAGTGCCAGGGCCGAGACACCGAATCGAAAGGGGCGTCGCCGGAGGCTGGTCATGCGGGATCGACGTAGTCCACTTCGACCCCGCGCGGCGTGCGTACCCGAGTCCAACCCGGACCGCGCGCCACCACCCAATCCGGACCAATCGGCACCTTGCCGAAGCCGCCCGGCGCATCGAGGATCAACTTCGGCAGCGCAATGCCACTGAGCCGACCCTGCAGCTGCTCCATCAGCTCGATACCCCGCGCCACGGGAGTCCGCAGGTGGCCCGTTCCGCTCACCGGATCGGTCTGAAGCAGGTAGTACGGACGAGCTCGCTCGCGCACCAAGCCACGGAACAGCTCGGTCAACACGGGCGCCGAGTCGTTCACACCGCGCAAGAGCACCGACTGGTTCATCACCGGAAAGCCGGCATCGGCGAGGCGACGCAAGCCAGCCCGTGCCTCGGGCGAAAGCTCCCGAGGGTGGTTGAAGTGCGTCATGATCCAGATGGGGTGGTGCGGGCGAAGCGCAGTCAGCAGCTCGTCCGTCAGTCGCTGGGGCAGTACGACGGGTACTCGCGTCGCCAAGCGGATCGTCTCGACGCTGGGGATGGTCCGCAGCTCCTCGATCAAAGAAACGAGGCGGCGCGTGGCCATGGCGAGCGGATCGCCGCCGCTCACGATCACGTCGCGCACCTCGGGGTGTGCGCGCAGGTAGGCGAAGGCTTCGGCCAGGCGCTCACGACTCCGCGGACCACCGCCCGCGCCCACCATGCGGCTGCGGGTGCAGAATCGACAGTAGACCGCGCAGCGATCACTCACCAGCAAGAGCGCTCGGTCCGGGTAGCGCTGCACGAGCTCGGGGGCCACCTCGTGGTCCTCCTCGCCCAGCGGATCTCGGAGATCACCGGCCATCGCCTCGCCTTCGCCGGCAGACGGAACGACTTGGCGACGAATGGGGCAGGCTGGATCGTGCTTGTCGATCAGGCCGAGGTAGTAGGGCGTGATCGAAATGGGAAAGCCGGCTCGCTCGGCGCGAAGAGACGCCTCGCGTTCGCCCGGATCCAACACCAGGGCCCGGTCGAGCTCCTCGGTGGTGCGCAGGGCATGCTGGAGCTGCCATTGCCAGGTACCAGCCGCGGCGCGAGGGCTCGGATCGCCCTCGTCCGGCACGTTCAGGAGCAGAGGCAGACTTTCCACGACAATCTCAAGGTTGGGTCGCCGGACGCTGTGACTTCCAGGCGGACAGCGCCTGCTCGTCGACGACGACCGGAAACTTCTGACGCAGCTCGGCCTCGAGCGCACGCTCCTTCTCGACGTAGCGCTGGCGCACCAGCTCGACGCGGATGGTCCGATCGGCCTCGCGCAACGACCGGTCCCGGGCCGGGCTCGTCCCGCCCAGGCGCACCACGTACCAGCGTCCGCCGGCCGAGACCGGCGCAGGCGCCACTTCGCCCAAGTTCTTCAGCTGAAAGAGCGCCGTTCGCACCGGCTCCGGCACCTCGGCGTTCTCGCCCCGGGCCTCGCCCGGAGGAGAGACGAAGCCGAAATCGCCTGCCCACTCCACGGCGTCCTGCTCGGCCGTGCCGCGACGCTCGAGGCTGTGTTTGCGCACGAGCTCACCCCAGGCCGCGCCCGTGGCACCCTGCGCATCGCTGGCCAGCTTCTTGGCGGCGGCCTCCTGGGCGACCACCAAAAGCAGCGCGCGCCGACGCTCGGGCTCGCGGAATTCGGCCAGGTGCGCCTCGTAGTAGTCGCGCACCTCGCGCTCGGTCAGCGCTTCGGGTCCGGGCAATTCGCGACGCAATTCGTCGAGCACCTCGTCCCGCAGGGCCTGCGCCAGGCCCAGCTCGACCTCGGGCTTCTTGTCGAGCCCCCGTCGGCGCGCCTCCTGCGCCAGGAGCTCGATGTCGATC
>DATIDO010000127.1:0-2004 GCA_035456245.1 Polyangiaceae bacterium | reverse complement strand
GTCCCAAGTGCTGGGCAAAGCACCACGCTCGCGCCACCTGAGCCCTGGCGCTCATTCGAAGACCTTGTCCGCGCCGTTCGGTGCCGTCTCGCCGAACCCGAGATTCGAGAACAGGATCTCGTAGCTGGACTGAGAGTACGCGCCAGCGGTCGAAGAAAGGAGCCCCGCAGTGGCGCAGGCGTCGAAGCTCGTGTCGGCAACCTGGACCGGCCGTTCGAGAGTCAAGCAGACGTCCCCGCCAGCGAATGCCGCGTGCTCGAAGCTCGTGTTTTCGTCGGCGTCCTCGGCGATTCGAATGCTCCCATAGTCGAGATCCGTTTCCGAAGTCAGGACGACCGGCTTGCTCGCCGTCCCGAGCACCCGCAGCCTTCCATGCACGACGATGCCAACGCCCTCTGCCAGACGGTAGGTGATGCCAGCCGAGAACTCGACGTTGCCCGCAGCGATCTCCAGATCACCCTCTTGTACGTAGGGTAAGCCCAGGTCCTCGAACTTCATGTCGATCTCCGCTCGCGCGAATCGCAGGGGCACGATGTCCGCTCCGTTGCCCGTCAAATCCCCTCCCCTCGGGAAGTAGCTGACCGCCGCTGCGTGTGTGATGGCGACGGGGGCGCCAGCCGACCGAGTGACCGTGAGTGACGAGCTGCCTTCGGCAAAGGCCGACGCGTGGACCCCGTCCGCACCGCTGTCGATAACCGAAACGTGGTCGACGAGCGTGGCGCTATCGAGTCGAAGCGCGGCCTTGTCTGCACCGGCGTCGGCGACGAGCGTGTGGCTCAGCTGCGAGCTCTGCCTCGCGTCGCCGCTCAGCGAAATGCCCTTCCAAAAGCCTGCCTTCTCGCTCTGACCACAAAAGCTGACCGGGCTGGCCGCAGTACCGTTCGAGAAGATGGCGCTACCCGTACCAATGATCAGCTCACTGCCTGGGGCCGCGATGACTCGGGTCCCGGGCTCGAGCACGACGGTGCCGCCACTGACGACGACCGTACCCTCGAGATAGATGCGACCAGACCAGCTCGTTTCCTCGTCGATGGTGCCGGAGACCTTCTGACCGTCAGGGGAGCGATCACCGCAGTCAGCCAGGGCACCACCGCCCTGGCCATCGTCCGAGGCTCCATCATTGTCCGGTTCGGCTGAACCGTCATCGTCCCCGCTGTCCGAACCATCAGGCTCCGGGGTGCCCCCACAAGCCACGAGCAGGCCCACACACGTCAGGATCGTTTGCCATCCCCATCTCACGCAGCTTCTCGAACGCCAATCCATGCGCGCAGCCTAGCGGATCTCGACGTCATCTGAAGAAGCTCGCTCTTCACCTCTTCGTCATGAAATGCCAACGCTCCCGGCACGCGGAGCCATGGTCAAAGGTTCCAAGGACCACGTTCCAGGCACTGCTGCCCGTCGCCCGCGATCCCAGACTCCTCTACGACCCAAGCATCTCGATGCAGATTGCGACAGCATGCATGGCGCCTTGCGCTGGGCTCCAGCCGCGCAGCGTCAGAGCTTCCTCCAGTTCAGGATTGCAGAAACGCCGAACCAGAGGAGCTCGTAGGTTGCCTGCTCCGAGAAGGTCCGCCCGCTGGTTTCAGCGGTGAACGTGTGGTGCTGAGAGAGCCAGTCGTAGTGGATGCTCAGCTCGAAGCTCGCGAACACTCCGTCGCGTCGAGGCAGAAACACGCCGAAGTCGAGGCCTGTCCCCACCCCGGTGCCAAGCGCCGAACTCATCACCACGGCCTGCCCCATCGGCGGAACGACCTGAGCGTCGAAGGTGACGGGCACGTGGACGTAGACGTGCTCGTAGTCGAGCAGGAACCCGGCTCCCGGTCGCAGCAAGAACCGGCCCGCCGAGCCGCGATCCAAATCGAAGTCGCCGACGTAGTACTGGACGGAAACGACCGGACCAATCAGCAATCTGCTGGTGAGCGCTGGAAAATAGCGAAGGCCCACGAGAGGCGAAGGAGCGACCGCTTCGTAGCCGTACACGCTGCCCTCACGACTGGATTCGCC
>DATIDO010000126.1:0-5008 GCA_035456245.1 Polyangiaceae bacterium | reverse complement strand
CGCCCCACCCGCCGCGTGGCGACGCGCCCCACGCGAGCTTCCAAGGAGCGGCGACTGGGGGACAAGGCGCACGCCAGCCGGCGCAAGGCCGACCGGCAATCCCGCGGCGACTGACGCAGCGCGCGGCGACTGACGCAGGGCGCTGCGCCTCATTTGCGGCGCCCCTCACTCGGCCGGCGCCAGCGTCGCCTGCACCAGTTCGCTCCAGTCGACGCCGGCGCAGCCCGGCGAGCCACTGGGGTCCCCTGCGTCGCCTTCGCTCGGCTCGACCTCCTCGGCCATGCAAGGCTCCGAATTGGTGGCCAGCACGCTGAGCTGCCCCGACTCGGGCCCGCCCACGTCTTCGTCCAGCGAGAACGAGAACGTCGCGCGCGACTCGCCGTCGAACGCGACACCATCGATGCCCGTGGCCGCGACGAAATCCTCCACCGCGTAGTCCGAAGCGAGCCAGGCCTGGCGAAGCACCGTGCCGTGCGCGGGCTGCCCGGTCGCGTCGAGCTCGACCTGCCCCTCGAGGCTCCAGGTCCCGTCGACTCGACCGTCGTCGCTCTGCGCGCTCGCAGTCATGGGGACCACCAGTCGCGAAGGTCCGACCAAGCCGCCGTAGCAGAGCGGACCCGCCGCCTGCGCGTCGAAGTGGAACGCCGTCGTCTCCGAACCATCCCTCCAATCGAGCGTCAGCTCGCGTGTGCCCTCCAAGAGCGCGAGCACCCGCTCACCGAAATCACTGCTCGGATCGACCACGTAACCCACGCCGTCGGCGCAGGCTTCGAGCGGAAAGTGTCCGTACTCGACGCCGCCGGCAGAAACGGCGCCTTCGCTCTCGCTCTCCAAGAAGCCCGAGATCGAACCACTGACGCTGCCATGCACCAAACCGAAATCGAGCGTGGTTTGCACGGCCGATCGCCCCGCGTCCGCGCTCACCGCGAAGGTGCCCTCGAGCTCACCTGGCTCGAGCGCGATCGCGCCGCGCACCAAATCGGGCGACGCCGCGCGAAGCTCCACCTCGAACTCATCGTCGAACGCGCCGTTGGCCGAAGTCACTCGGACGATCGCGCGCAACCGCAGCTCGTCGGCGCACTCGCTCCCGTCGATCAGCGCCCCTTCGGCTCCGTCGTTCGATTCGACGGCCATGTCGACCCAGGCGCCACTCCCCGCGATGGGCTGAATGTCCAACGTGATGTCGGAGTCACCTGCCGCCGGCGTGAGTGAGACTCCACTCGCCGAGGCGCCCCGCAGCGTCGCTGCCCAGGCCAAGTTCGCCGTATGGGCACCGCGCAGTTCGTCCGCCAGCGTCGCGTAGCTCACTCCGAGGGCGGTCGTTTCGTCGTCGGCCAATGCGGTACGCGAGCGCTCCTCACACCCCTCCGCTGCGGCCTCGCCATCCCCATCGACCCCGATCTCTCCGCCGATCTGGCCATTGGTACACGCGAGTGCACCGAGCAGTGCACTGCCCACGAGTGCACTGCCGAGGGACAACGAAGCGGGCAAGACGAGCTGAAGAATGGGGCGCATGGGTTCCTCCACTTGCCAAATTCGCACCGACGAGCCCCCCAGACCATGTGCAATCTGCACAATATTTCTACCAGTTTGCCCAACCCTGTGCAGTTTGCCATGATTCTGCCCCGTGGACACCGCGCTGCTGGCCCGAGAACTCGTCCGCGAGCTCCGCGGCCGCCGGACCCAGAAGCAGCTGAGTCAGGCGCTGGGGAGCCAGAGCAACGTGCTGTTCGCTTGGGAGAGCGGACGTGACGCTCCCTCGGCGCGGCGCTTCTTCGAGCTCTGTGCCGCCGTGGCCAAGCCTCCCGAGACGGTGATCGAAACCTTTCATCGCGGCCGCCTCGAAGGACCACTGACGACGCGCGAAGGGGTGGCTGCTTGGCTCCGCTCCCTCGTCGGCAATCGCAGCGTCGGCGATCTGTGCGCGGGCCTCGGTCGCGACCGCTACGCCGTCGGTCGCTGGCTCCGCGGACAGACCGACGTTCCGCTTCCGGATCTGCTGGCATTCATCGAGCTGACGACGCTCGGCTTGCTCGATTTCTTGGCTTGTCTGGTGGATCCACAACGCCTCGACAGCGTGGCCGAAGCCCACCGTCGCCTCGAAGCAGCGCGGCGCTCGGCCCGAGAAGTTCCGTGGTCGCACGCCATCGTTCACATGGTCGAGCTGCCCTCGTATCGCCGCCTGACGGCTCACGAGCCTGGCTGGTTCGCTTCGCGCCTGGGTATCACCACGGCCGAAGAGCGGCGTTGCCTGGATCTGCTCGTCGACATGGGGCGCCTGCGCAAGGAGCAGGGACGTTACCTCGGCACGGACGCGCTCCACGTCGACACCCGCAGCGATCCCGACGCCACCCGCCGGCTGGCGGCCTTCTGGATGAAACTCGGCGCCGAGCGCGTCGAGTCCGGAGGCAGTGGGCGCTTCGCCTTCAACACATTCGCCGTCGGTCATGCCGAGCTCGGCCGCCTGCGTGAACTCCAAGGACGCTACTTCGCCGAGCTGCGCTCCATCGTCGCCGAGTGCCAGGTTGCCGAGGTGGTCGCCGTGGCCACCTTCCAGTTGTTCGCCCTGGCATCCGAGCCGGAGTGACGCTCCCGGGCCGTGTGGGGACCGTCGCCAGGCAAGCGACGGTCGTATGGGTAGCCAAGGCGAGCAGATCGTAGGCAGCTCGTAGCGCTCGAGCGGAGAGATGCAGCGCGTGTGAACGAGCCTCTCGCGGAAGCGCTGTCGCAGCTGAAAAACCGTAGTTAAAGCCGGATGTTGACCGCGTATTTCCTTGCGCGAGTGGGGAGCGGAATGCCAATCCGAGAGCAGGCGATTCATCGATTCCAGTCGATGCGCCAATGGCCGGAGTGCGTCTCCTGCCCCCTGACGACGGATCTTCCCATGCGAATCACGACCTTGCCTTGGCTCTTGGTAGGAACTCTCGGTTTCGGCATCGCCTGTTCGGCCTCGAACGACGGCGGCTCGCCCGACACGGACGGGACCGACACCACCACCGACACGGACAACGACGGCATCGCCGACGCTCCCGACGGCACCATCAGCGACGACACGGCGAGTGATTCGGGAAGCGGCGGCGGAGGAAACAAGCCTCCCTACTCGTTGCCGGCCGACTTCGTGAAGGCCGACAAGGGCGGTTGGAAGCTGGGTGACGAGTTCACGGCCGGCAACACGCCGACCGCAGGAGCCACGTGCGACTACACGCTCACCGGTATCGTCCGCGACTTCAAGCGCGGCGACCAGGCCAGCGGTCACGCGGATTTCGAGAAGTACTACGGCAGCGCCGCGATCACCGGCATGGTGGCCGCAACGCTCGACGCTTCGACCAAGCCGGTGTGGTCGGGTGACACCACCGTCGTCTGCGCCGCCAACGGCACGCGTTGCCAGCTCAGCTCGCAGACCTCGGTGCTCGATTGGTTCGTGACCGACACTGCGGTCGCCATCGGTGAGCGCAAGAACCGCGCGTACCTCCTGACCCTCTCGCTCGAGCCCAACGGCGACGTGAACACCTTCGAGAGCGCTGCCTTCTTCCCGCTCAACACCAAGCCGCTCGAAGACGACGACGTCGGCGATCCCGGCGCGGGCTTCGGCAATCAGGCGCCGTTCTACGTCAACGGCAACGCCAACCCCGCGACCGACACGGCCCCGCACAAGAACTTCCACTTCACGACCGAGTTCCACTCGAAGATCAAGTACAACGGCGGCGAGACCTTCACCTTCAGTGGTGACGACGATCTGTGGGTCTACATCAACGGCAAGCTCGCCATCGATCTGGGCGGCCTCCACCCTGCCGCGACCTTCACCATCAATCTCGACGAGCAGGCCACCGCGCTCGGCATCGAGGTGGGCGGCGAGTATGCGTTCGAGCTGTTCCAGGCCGAGCGCGGCATGACGCAGTCGAACTTCCGCGTCGACACCACCCTGCAGTTCACCAACTGCGGCACCATCTCGGTCAACTGACCGGCTACGCCTCCAGCGCCTACGAAAGCGCCCGCTCCAGCCGCTCGCACGCCTCACGCAGGCGGCCGAGCGGCTGAGTGTAGGCGAACCGAACCCAGCGCTCGCAGCCGACTCGGCCGAAGTCACGGCCCGGCGTGAGCGCGACGTGCGCCTCCTCGAGCAGCCGACGGCAGAGCTCGAAGCTGTCCGAGGCGAGCTGGCTCGCGTCGGCGTAGACGTAGAAGGCGCCCTGCGGACGAGCCGGCACGGCGAAGCCGAGCTGCGGGAGCCGCTCGAGCAGGTAGAGCCGTCGTTCGTCGAGCTCTCGGCGACGCGCCTCGAGTAGCTCGAGGGTCGCCGGCTCGAATGCGGCCAAGGCGGCGTACTGCGCCAGGGTCGACGGCGCGATGTAGAGGTTCTGCGCCAGGCGCTCGATGGGCCGCACGTACTCGGGCGGCGCGACCAGCCAGCCCAGACGGAAGCCGGTCATCTGGAAGTATTTGGAGAACCCCGAGATGACGAAGGCGTCGTCCGCGCACTCGAGCGCGGTGTAGTCGGCGCCCTCGTAGACCAGCCCTTGGTAGAGTTCGTCGACGATCAGGCTCGCCCCGCGCTCCCTCGCCAGATCGGCGAGTCCGCCCAGGACGGCGCGTGGCACCAGGGTGGCCGTGGGGTTCGCCGGCGAGCCCACCAAGATGGCTCCGACTCGCTCCGACCAGGCGGCACTCGCCAACTCGGCGTCGAGCTGGAAGCCGCGCTCGGGTCCGACCGGCACGGCGCGCGAGGTGATGCCGAGTGAGCGCGCGATGTGACGATTGCAGGGGTAGCTGGGATCGGCCTGCAACACCTCCTGCCCCTCGTCCAGGAGCGCCGACAGTGTCAGTAGCAGCGCGGCGCTGGAGCCCGCAGTCGGCACCACGCGCGCTGGGTCGATCCGCACGCCGAAGCGCTCCTGGTAGTGGCGCGCGATGGCGGTGCGCAGCTCGTCCAAACCGAGCGCCGCGGTGTAGGACATGGGGCGCTCGTCGAGCGCGCGCCGCGCGGCCTCGAGCACCAACGGAGGCGTGG
>DATIDO010000125.1:0-5189 GCA_035456245.1 Polyangiaceae bacterium | reverse complement strand
GGCCAGCCGGCCCAAGGCGCAGGCCTTCGACGGTGTCTCGGCACGGGATCTGGCGCGCGGCTACGCCGAGATGATGGGGCGACTCTTCTTGAGCGAGCCGAGCCTGGGGCTGCGGCCTTCGCGCATCGTGCTCGAGATGCTGGACCTGCGTGAAGAGGATCTGATCCGCTTGGAAGGTCCCGGCGTGGCGAGCGTCGAGGCGGCCGAACGCGCCGCCGAGCGCGAGCACGTCGTCGTGTCGGCGCTCTGAGCGCAATCACGCGGTCAGAAGCTGCCGCGCACGCCCAACCAGCCGCCGTCGGGGCCGGCGGAGCCCCACGGCTCGAGATGCCCTGTCTGCTCGGCAGAGCGAGAGCTCCCGGCTCCTTCGGTCAGACGCGGCGGCAACGTGCGGTGGCGCGTGCCCAACTGGCGTTCTGGCTGGAAGGCCAGGTGCGCTTCCAGGATGCCGAGCGCCATGACGCTCACCAGACCGATGCTGGTGGCGGTCAAGAAGGCGTTGGGCACCTCGAAGCGCGCCTCCTGACCGGGCGGGATGTTGCCATCCGCGTTCAGGCCGCCGCTGGCATAGACGTTCATCAGCACCGTCGCCGAGACGACGGCGCCGAGCGCCAGGGCCGTCTCGCTGGCCAAGAAGGTCACGCCAAGAGCCTCGTTGCCGTTCTGAAACTGGCCCGCACCGAACGGCAGACTCGCAACCCAACGTGAGTTCCGAGCGATGATCGGCTGCTCTTCTGCCAAGCGTCGCAGCTCGGCTTCACGAGCCGCACGCTGAGCCTCGCGCAGCCGAGCCTCCTCGTTCTCGCGCAGGAGCCGAGCCACCTGCTCCTGCTCTTGCTTGGTGATCAGCCCCTGAATGTCTTCCCGCACCTCCAGGAAGAGCGCCAAGACGGGCGGTGGGAAGGTCAGGCTATCGGGCGGCGGCATGAGCGGATTGCTCTCCAGCGCCGCGCGCAGCACTCCCCTCGCCTCCTCGTTGCGCCCCGACAGGCTGGCACAGGATGCCAGGTACAGACGCCCGCGCTCGAGCACCGAGGGATCGGTGAAGGTGTGAGTGCTCCCCGGGGTGACCAGCGGAGTCAACGCATCGACGCAGGCCTCGTACTGGCCCGAAAGGTAGAGCTCGACGAAGCGCTCCAGCTCGACCGCGTCACTGTGCGAACGATCGGAGCCAGCAGCCGCGGGCGCGACAGGCTCGGCCGCTGCCGCGATGGTCGGCAACGCCCAGACACCCAGCACACCACAGCCAACGCTCAGCGCGAGTCGCGTGAGACCCAGCATCCGCGCGACGGGTTTCGCGAGTTCAGATGGGATGGGTGCTTCTCCTGTTCACGTTCCTCGGCCCTCACTGGGAGCCGCCGAGCGTGAAGGTTCGTCCGGGTCGCAGGGTCACGTCAATGCGCTTGGGCTCACCGGCAGTGCCGGGCGGCGGAAATAGGGTGCAAGTCACCTGCCGCTCGGGCTGCGTCATCGGGATGGTGCGCGAGCCGTGCGCCTCGATGACGCCGGCGATGCCACAGCTGGCGCGCGCGCCGTAAGCTGCATCGAGGGTGAGCACCGCGGGACGGAAGGCAATCGTCCCGCGCACGATTTGCGGGCCGTCCCCCGGGATGATCTCGATGACCTGCGGGGACGGCACTTCACAGCACTCCGCGTTCGGTGGGACGAACTCGAAGGTGTGGCTGCCGTAGGACAGATCGTGAACGGCAAACCACGAGCGCACTTGGCCGTCGATGCGAACGCGCGCGTTCTGGGGCCCGACCACGGGGGTGCGCACGGCGCGCGTACCGGTGGGCGGCTCGACCACGGGTTTGGCCGGTGTGGGCCGGCCCGTGCTCGGGCGCGGCCGGACCGTCGCTGGATTCGACGGATTCGCTTCGACGACGTTGGGCGCCGCCGCGGTCACGGGAGACGGCGCGACCCGAGCAGGAGCAGGTTGGGCGACGGCGGCCGGCGCGGCGGGGCGAGGCGTGGTGCGCAAGACGCGCAACCAAACCAGCGCGCCCAGGCCAGCGGCCGAAGCGAGAATGCCCCCCATGCCCAGCAGCCAGATGCCGCGCTTCAAGCGGCGACGGGTGCGAGCACGCCGAGCCAGGCCCGCCACCTCGGCCAACAGGATCGTGTCGTCGGGCCGATAGGCCAGCGCCCGATTGAAGTCGGAGGCCGAGCGAAGCACGTCGCCCGACTTGCGCTCGCGCTGAGCGCGCTCGACCAAGCGCTCCGGAATTCGCTCGTCGTGTTCCTGGAGGTAGCTGGTCGGCGAATCGAGGAAGCGCGCCACCTCGGCGCGGATGTCGGTGGCGCCCAGGCTCGCCAACTCGGCCTCCAGGGCCTCGGCCAGCTGGGTCGCAGTTTGGTAGCGATCCGCCGGTTGGTGCGCGAGCGCGCGACCCGCGATGGCCGAGTAGCGGGCACCAACCTGCGCGCGGGCGCGCTCGGCCTGGACGAAGGTACCCTCGAGCACTCGACGCAGGACTTGTGCCGGGTTCTTGCCCTCGAACGGCAGGTTCCCCGTGAGCATCTCGTAGAGCAAAACCCCGACGCCGAAGACGTCCGAACGAGCATCCACGTCACCGCCTTCGATCTGCTCGGGGGCCATGTGCGCCGGCGAACCGAGCACCTGACCGGTCGACGTCACCCCTTGGGCGTCGAGCAACTTGGCGATCCCGAAGTCGGTGAGCTTGACCCGGGCCTCGGCCAGCTCACCCGAACTGTCGCGCTTGTCCGATTCCGCCTGCGGCGAAAGGGCCAGCAACACGTTCTCTGGCTTCACGTCGCGGTGCACCACGCCGTGGCGGTGCGCTTGCGCGAGCGCCCGAGCGACCTCACGAGCGATACATGCCGCGATTTCGGCTGGTAGCGGCGCGTGGCGAGTCAGCAGCTCACGCAGCGTGATGCCCTCGATCAGCTCGGTGACCAGGTAACGCTCGTCGTCGTCGTCCCCCGAGACGTCGTAGACCTCGACGATGTTGGGGTGTTTGACCTTGGCCACGGCCAGGGCCTCGGCCTGAAAACGACGGCCTACTTCTTCGTTCTCGCGCAGGTGCCGGTGGATCACCTTGAGCGCAACGTCACGACCCAGGCGGCGATCGCGCGCGCGATACACCGTCGCCATCCCACCATGGCCTATCTCGCCGAGGATGTCGTACTTCGCCAGGGAAAGAGGTAGCGCGTTGAGGGCGGTCAGTGGGGCTCCCCGTCCAACTGGGACCCCAAGGCCCCAAAACTCGTCGATACGATAGCGAAATCGCGGCCAACTTGGTAATCCCCCGCCCATGACCGAGCCAAATTCGCCCGCCGGGCCGAAAGACGAGGCCTCGCTCCTGGGTTGGGGGCGAAAAGACGGCGTTGCCACCCTGTCGGGTGCACCGATTGCGCGTTTGCTGGCGGAGGCTGGGGTCGCGACGCCTGCCTACATGTACGACCTGGGCGCCATCCGTCGGCGCGTCGAGCTCTTGGTCGAGGCGTTCGGCTCGGCTCCGCACCTGATCGCCTACGCGGTCAAAGCCAACAGCTCCGGATCCATCGTGCGAACCATCGCGGCTGCCGGCGGCGGACTCGACGCGGTGTCCGGTGGGGAACTTCGCCTCGGTCGGGCCGCCGGCGTGGAGGCACGCAAGATCGTGCTCAGCGGCGTGGCCAAGCGCGACGACGAGATCGACCTGGCCATGAACGAGGACATCCTCGCCATCCAGAGCGAGAGCGTCGGCGAACTGGTCCGCATCGCGGCCCGCGCACGCGCCCTGGGACGCCGCGCACGCGTCTCGATGCGTATCAACCCGAGCGTCGAAATCGACTCGCACGCGCACATCGCGACCGGCCACGACGCAGCCAAATTCGGCGTGGCCCAGCGCGATCTGGCAGACGCATGGGCGCTCCTGCAGAAGGAGCGCGAGTCGCTCGAGCTGGTGGGCGTCTCGACCCACGTGGGCTCCATGCTGAAGAAGACCGACTCGTACCTCGAGTCGGCGAACGTCGTCTGCGACGTGGCGCTCGACGCTCAGCAACGAGGCCATCGCCTGGAGTACGTCGATTTCGGCGGCGGCTTCGGTATCGACTACGGCCCCGGCCCCGTCTCGCCTCCGCACGACTTCGCTGCAGCTGCGCTCGGCCTGCTGGGCCGCCGCGGACTCGGCCTGCTGAAGCTGGTGGTCGAACCGGGCCGCAGCTTGGTCGGGCCTTTCGGTGTCTTGGTCTCGCGGGTCGTCCAGCACAAGCAGAGCGGCGAGCGCAGCTGGGTGATGCTCGACGCGGGCATGAATGACCTGATGCGCCCCGCTCTGTACGGCGCCCGCCACCGCATCGAGCCCCTCGAGAGCGAACCCGGAGCCCGCGAACACAGCATCGTCGGCCCCGTCTGCGAGAGCACGGACGACTTCGGCGTACACGCCCTGGGTGAGGTGCCTGGATACGTCGCCATTCGCGACGCCGGGGCCTACTCGTTCTCGATGGCGAGCGAATACAACGCCCGCCCGCTCCCCGCCGAGATCTTCGTCGACGGCGGCCGAGTCGTGCACGTCAGCCCGAGCCCCGGGGTCGAAGACTGGATCGCGCGCCGCCTCCGCGCCTGATCTCCCCAAAAACCCGGGCGCGTCCCACGCGCCCGGCGCGAGCCCGCGTCTTACGCGGGCCCAACAAGCACAGCGCTGAGTTCACCCGTTCCGCGCGCCGGCCCAAACCCCGATTGCGCGAGCGCGCGTCCCACGCGCGCCCAACAGACTAGTGCGAAGTCCCCATGCGCTTGCGACGCGTGGTGGTGATGCCCTGTTGAGCGCGCACACCACTCTTGGCGGCCACGCTGCTCTTGGCACCCGCGCTCGTCGGCGGCTCGCTCTTGCTGCGCCGTCCGGGAGGGGCCGAGCGAGCATAGTGGACGTTGCCTTCGCGCAGCACCTCGACGCCGAGCGTACGACAGCGACGCGAGAGCTTGTCGATATCGACACCAGCCGCGACCAACAGGCCACTGGGCGGCGAGGGATTCACGAACAGATCAGCCGTCGAGCGTCGCGTGGACAGCATGCGACGCACCTCGGGATCGTCGATCCAGACGAAGCCGGCACAGTCCACGAATTCGGCACGACCCAAGACCGTGCTGGCCTGAGTGAGCTGACGGAGGATGGGATCGGGCAGCGCGGCGATGGTCTCCAAGCGCGCCTTGAGCACCGAAGGATCGATACCCGTGCCAATGG
>DATIDO010000124.1:0-5273 GCA_035456245.1 Polyangiaceae bacterium | reverse complement strand
CTCCCCAAGCCCGTCCGAATGCCCAGCGCCTTCCCAACGGATACAGCCTTCGCCAGAGACACAGCGTTCCTCGACATTCTCCCAAGCCGCTTCATGCCAAGCCGTGAGCATAGGCGCCCGCCGACCGACCGGCGAGTGCCTCGCTGGCGTGCCTCGAACGAACCCGACCTCGCGAGCGCCCGCGCGACCCGGGCGCCCACTTCTCTGGGCCGCGATAGGATGCCAGCATCCGAAGCTCGGTGCGGCCCCTCCCCATTCCCGTCTGGGCGCTCCTCGCCCCGTTGTTGCTGCTGCTGCTGGCCGGCTGCGCCTCGGTGGAGAAGGGGCGGCACGGCATCGATCAGATGCACATCCAGGGCGCGAAGGCGCTCGACGAGAAGGCGCTCGCGGCCTGCCTGATCACTCGGGAGCGTGAGCACTTCTCACTCGTACTCGGCCTCAGCGAGCCCCAATGCGGGCGCCCTCCTTTCGACGACTCGCCGCCGACCCTGCGCTTGTGGCGCTGGCCGTGGGCCGAGTGGCCCAGCCTGAACCAAGCCGTCTTGGATCAAGACATGGAGCGGGTGGTGCGCTGGTACCGCGCGCGTGGCTACTACGAGGCCAAGGTGGTGCGCGTGGACTTCGATCCACCCGAGGCAGCCACACCCGGAGCCAAGGGCGAATGCGCGCCCGAGCAGGAAGAGTGCACGGTTTCGGTCCTCGTCACCATCGACGAGGGGCAACCGACGCTCGTGGCCCGCGTCGACGTGAGTGGGCTCGAAGGCTTCGAGGCCGACGATCGAGCGACGCTCGCGGACCTGCCGCCTCTCCGCGTCGGCGAACCGATCGACGAGGTCTTCTACGACCGGGGAAAGGAGGCGCTGCTGCAGGCGGCGCGCGACCGAGGCTACGCCGCCGCCGAGGTCACGGGTGAGGTGCGCGTGGACACCGCGACGCACAGCGCCGAGGTGAAGTACGAGCTGAAGCAGGGCCCCCTGTGCTCCTTCGGTCGGCTCACGGTTCGCGGCCAAGGGCGCTTACCCAGCCAACCCATCATCGCCGCCGCCAATCTGGAGGCGGGCAAGCGCTACGATCCCGAGGTCCTCCGCGAGATCCAGGCCGAAGTCTTCGCTCTGGGCGCCTTCTCGGCGGTCGACGTGCGCGAGACGGTGAAGGGGGATCGAGTGGACGTCGAGGTGGAGGTGACACCACTCTCCAACGATGCGCTGCGCTTGGGCGTCGGTGTGCTCAGCGGTAACCCCCAACGCGTCGACACCACCGACCAGACGAGCATCCCGCAGTGGGACGTGCATCTGTTCGCTCGCTACGAGCGCCGCCACCTGTTCGGCACGCTCGGGCGCTTCAGCATCGACGAGCGGCCTCGTCTGATCTTCTTGGGCCCGTTTCCGACCGTGCCCAACAAGAGTGACGGCAGCCCCGCCATTCAGCTCGGCAATTTGGTGACGCTCAACCTGAACCAGCCCGGCCTGCTCGAGGCGCGCACCAACTTGCTGGAGACGGTGGGCTGGGATCTCGGCCCCGATCCCTATTTGAACTTCCTGCGCTCCGACATTTTCATGCGCGTGGCGGCGCGTCGCGGCTTCTTCTCGCGTCGGCTCGTCGGCACGGTGGCCGTCCAACAAGATCTGTACGTCGTTCCGCAGCAGATCTGGGTGCCACCCGAGGGGGTCACCGAGCCGCTGCCGGTCTCGTACAACTACTTCTACTTGGAAGAAGACGCCCGCGTCGATTTGCGCAACGACAAAGTGCGCCCGCGGCACGGCATCTTCACCGGTATCAACGCGACGCAGGCCGTGGAGTGGAAGGGCTCCGACTGGACTTCGTTCCGGCTCGCGCCGGAGTTCCGCTTCTACGTGCCGCTGCCGTTCGGGGTGGTGCTGGCTTCGCGCATGGCGCTCGGCGCGATCTTCATCACCGGCGCCAACCCGGGTCTCGACGCCGATTCCCAGGCGCTCGGGCCACTCGTCTATCGCCTGCGCGGCGGCGGTCCCAACGGCAACCGCGGCTTCCTCGCGGGCGGGCTGGGTCCTGGTCCGTCCGGTGGCGTGCGTCGCTGGGAGGGCTCGGCCGAGTTGCGTATTCCGTTGGGTGCCGACTTCGTGCTGGCCGGTTTCGTCGACGTGGGCGACGTCAACGAGCAGACGGCCTTCCGCTTCGACTACCTCAACATGTCGGTGGGGCCGGGCCTGCGCTTCTACACCATCCTCGGAGCCATCCGCCTCGACACCGGCTTTCGCCTACCGAGTCTGCAGCGCATCGGGGATCCGACCTACTCGATCGCCAGTGAGGCGAACCCCAGCTACCTCTTCGGCTCGACGGTCGCTGGCGCGTTCCAGCTCACGATCGGAGACGCGTTTTGAACACGGCGAAGCTGCGGCGCTTCTTCTCGGTGTTCGTCCGCGTCCACCTCTGGGTCGTCGGGCTGGTGCTCGGAATCGTGCTCTTGCTCCTGGCTGGCCTGCTGTTCACGCCCCCCGGGCGTTCGCTGCTGGCTTCGCTGAGCCTCGGCATCGCCAATCGGGCGCTGCCCGGGACCTTGGAACTGGTGGAGCTGGAGCGGCTGGACTTCTGGGAGGTGTCGCTGCGGGGAGTCACGGTGCGTGACGCCAAGGGGGAGGTGGTGGCGCGCGCGGGACACATCCGCGTCGAGCTCGAGCCGGGGGAGCTGGTTCACGGGCGCATCGTCGGTGAGCGCGTGACGCTCGAGGACGTCTGGGTCGATCTGCGGACCATCTCCGAGAGCGAGCGCGGCTTGGTCTCGGCGTTCGTGGATGCGCATGCTCCGCCCAGCCCACCCTCACCGTCCACAGGTCCACCTCCCTACATTCGCGTCGACCACATCAGCTTGCGCGGTGGCGCCGCGCGCCTGCCGGAGTGGCCCCAAGTCGGGCAGCTGGACGTGCACGAGCTCGAACTCGAGGGCTCCTTTCTCCTGGACGGCGAGCCCTCGGCCCGCGTGACCTCGGCGCGCTTTCGCGCCGAGCGAGCGGGACAATCACTCTTGTGGCTGGACCGCCTCCAGGCCGACTGGACGCTGGCGTCGCGTCCCTCCTCGGTTGCCCTGGCCGCCCACACCGAGGGCATGCAGCTGGAAATCGAGGGCAAGGGCGTGGCCCCGCCGGCCGCTGGCTACCAAGACGCAGCGCTCGAAGCGCACGTGGGTCTGCGTGGAGCCACGGCTCTAGAGTGCGCGACGTTGCTCCAAGAGCCGAGCCTCGCTGATGCGTTTCGTGGGGAGGTGGGGCTCGATCTGCGGGTCGAAGGAACGCCGCGGCACGCCCGGCTCACGCTGCGCACCGAGACCGCCGGCGGCCAGCTGCAGCTCGCCGCACGAGCAGACGAGTTCTCTCGGCTGAGCGCCACGCTCGAGCCCCAGGGTCTCCGCCTGTCGGAGATCCGCGCTGGATTGCCGGCCGAGCCGCTGTCGGGGCGGCTCGAGGCGAAGCTCGACGCGAGCTCGCCCGAAGCGATGAGCTGGGAGGTCGCGCTGGGGCAGGGACGCCTGGGTGAAGTGCAGCTGCCGGAACTCAGCGCCCGAGGCGTGCTGGGGGCGAACGAGCTGCGGGAGCTGGACGTGCGCGTGACGGACGGCCCCAGCCGCGTCGAAGCGAAGGGGCGGGTGGGCTTCGATGGCTCGATGCAGCTGCAGGCGGACGTTCGCTTGCTGCCGGCGACGCTGCGCAAGGGCGCTGGTCTGGCTGGGGTGAGTGGTCCGGTCGACGGCCAAGTGGAGACGCGAGTCGAGCTGCGCCGTGAGGTGACCGGGCTGTTGAAGGCGCGCGGCAGCGCGTCGCTCCGCTCGGTGGTGTACCAGGAGAACCGCGTCGGCTCGGCCGACGCGCAGTTCGACGTCCAAGGAGTCCCTCCCAACTTGCGAGGCGAGGTGCTCGTGCAGGCGAAGGACGTCCAGGCTGGTGGTCAGCGCCTCGACGAGGCTCGCATCAGCGCTCGCGGGGGCCCCAGTCACTACGACGTGGGGGTGGAAGCGAAGAGTCCGGAGATCAACGGCAAAGGGCAGCTGTCCGTCGACGTGGGCCGCAGCGACATCACCGTGTCGGGGGCCATCGATGGGAACTACCGAGGCTCGCCGGTTCAAGCCGAGATCGACGAGACCGTGATTGGAACGGCGAACGGCTCGGTGCGTACCGAGGGGATCTCTGCGCGCTTGGGCGACGAGACCTTGCGACTGCGCGGCGCCGTCGAGCCCAACCGCGTCGACGTGGCCGTGCAGACCGACGGAGCCGTGGAGCTCGGGCGCATCTCCAAGCTGCTCGGTATCGAACCTCCGCTCTCGGGGCGGGCGCGCCTCGATGGGCGGGTCCACGGCACGCCGGTGCTGCCGTTCCTCGAGGTGAAGGCCGTGCTGGATCGCGTCACTTGGGGCGAGCGGCCGCCGGTGGACGGGGACTTCGAGCTGAAGCTCGACGCACAGAAGGGGCAGCTTTCGTTCTCGGGCGAGGTGTTGGCGAGCGATCGGGGAGCGGATGGCTGGAGGCCACTCGAACTGGTCGGCAAGCTCGATCATCGGTTTCGCGGCGGGCGAGGGTACGAGAAGCGCATCGCGCGAGGTCGTCCCGACGGCCACGTCGAAATTCGCTCGTTGGATCTGGCCTTCGTCGAGGCGTGGGCGGGGATCAAGCTGCCCGTGTCGGGGCACCTGGGGGCAACCCTCGACGCGGGAGGAAGCTGGGAGAGCCCCACGCTCGATCTGTCCCTGCGTTCGAAGCTGCAGGTGCGCGGAGATCCTCGGATCATCGACGTCGACGGTGAGCTCACTCTGGCGGATGAACGGTGGGTGACCCATTGGGCCCTGGCGGACCAACGTGGACGCTGGGTCGCGCTCGACGCGGAGGCCGTGACGCCGCGTTCCGCCGGTCGTGACGAGCCGTTGGCGAGCCGCTTGGCCGAACTACCCGCGCAGGGAAAGTGGAGCGTGCGGACGAAGGTCGAGCCGCGCTCGCTCGCCGAGCTGCCGCTCCTGCGACTGCTCGACGACGTGCCACCGGCTTTGCTCTCGGCCGAGCTGGAGATCGAGCACGAAGCCAACGAGGAGCCGCGCGGAAAAGCTCACGTCACGCTCGCCCAATCCGAGAAGATCGCCGCCATGGGGGCCTGCCAGGGCGGGGATTTGCGGCTCGACGCCGAGCTGCGGTTCGCCCAGGGGCAGTGGGAGCTCCAGTTGGGGGGCCAGCACCGCGGGGCCGCGCTCTTTCAGGCCAGGAGCCAAGGCCGCTTGGCGCTCGCGCCAGCCCTGACGGGGGGAGCGGTCGAGC
>DATIDO010000123.1:0-2817 GCA_035456245.1 Polyangiaceae bacterium | reverse complement strand
GCGGGAGCTACCTCGAGCGGTTGTCCGCTCTTGGCTCGCTGCACATAGGTTGTGAGGCGTTGAGCCAGCGCGAGAGCAGGCAGATCGGAGGCGACGAAGGCGCCCACGCGCGAGCCGAGCGCTTGCCGGAGTGCACGGTGCTCCTTGCGATCGACGACCACCACGACAGGGACGGGACGCGACTGGCCTTCGGCCACATCCACCACTGCAGCGAGCTCGTTCTTGCCGGAGTAAACGACCAAATCCGGACCCACCAACTGGAAGGTCGTGAACAACTCGGCGGCCGTCGTCTCTTCGAGGAATACGTGCCGCTTCTCCAGGTGCTCATCGAGGCCAACGGGCCTGACCTCGTCCTTCACCCAAAGCAGCGTTGCCTCCTCCATTGGCTCGGGTCAGCGTACCGAGCGGTGAGCGGATCGTCACTCGATAGGCGGTCCAGCAAGCTCCGACCGAGGGCGAACGGCCTTTTGGATGCGGGAACGAGGTCGCTTCAATAGGTAGTCGCGGGAATGGCCCGAAGCGCAGGAGCGTGGGTGGCGCGGTTGTCCTACACGTGGTGAGGCGCGTTGGGTGCGGGATCGGTGCGTGCCACCTCGCCCTCGTGAACCGCGGCCATCAGGCCGAGGCCCTCAGCCGGGGCAGACGAAATTCGGGGACGTGTAGACACGGACGGCCTGCGCCTTGCCGCCGTGGATCCTCAGCACGTGCCACGACGAGTCGTCATCGGCTTCTTTCGCCAGCAGCTCGATGCCACCGTCGGCGTTCGAGTCGAAAGCGAGCAGCGGGGCGAGTGAGGTGTCGGTGGCAACGACTCCCAGCAGGTGGGGCTGAGCCGCGTCGCGGGTGAGCTCGAACAAGGCCGAGACGCTGGCGAACGACTCGTACCAGGGATCTCTCGAAAGCTCGACGAACAGGAGCCGAGTGCCGGCCGGATCACCGAACAGCGCGGCGTCGATCGTGGTGTCGGCGGCCAAGGCTCGCGTGCGGGCTTCGGGATGCGCCCTGAGGTCGCGCACGGCGCTCGCCAACTGCTCGCGGGCCGGTGGGGTGGGCAAAAACTGCGCGCCTGGTGGGGTCTCGCTCGCCCACAGGGCGCCTTCGCAGGGATGATCGAAGTAGCCGAGCAGCACGCTGCCGTAGACGTGGTCGAGACCCTGCGCACCACGGGTCGACTCGAACGCAGCGGTCCCGGTGTTGGCCACGTCGAGCCGACTCACGGTGACCTCACAGGGAGGGGGCAGGGACTTGGCTCCGGGGCTGGGCGCGCGGGTCACGTAGAGCTTCTTTCCCCGGGCGGCGAGCACTTCGGCCGGCACCTGGAGCTCGGACCAGGTGAGAAAGGATTCGTCGGGCCACTCGGCGCCTTCGGGGTTTTCCACGGCGGCGCGGAACGCGCGCGCGACGGCCTGGCGTGCCGGAGTGAGCCACTGAGCTTCGACGCTGCTTCGCAGCACCACGGCGTCTCGTCGGGCGAAGAAGAATCCGGGCAGCGTGGCGACGCTGCCTCCGCCGCCCAGGACCGTGGAGCTCAGCATCTCCTCGCGGACGATGCGGAGTAGCCGTTGGTCACCATGGGTCGCCGCCTGGAAGACGATGACCTTGCGACCTCGGTCGCGAAACTGTGGACTGGTGAACTCTTGGTCGAAGAAGGCGGCGATTTTGCCGTCGACGCGCACGAACTCGGCTCCGCTCACCTGGACGGTGGCCTGACCTTCGAACATCGGTCGTCGATCGGCGAGCCAGCTCTTCCGATGGAAGCGAATACGTCGGTCACCGATCTGCTTCACCCCGCGGAACGCATCGGCGTAGAGGGCCGAGTAGCGGTCGAAGTCGTGCGCTGCCTGCGCGGCCTGCCATTCGGCGAGGGACTGTCGGGCCTGCTCCAGCTCCCGATCGGCAGGCTTTGCAGGCGAAGCGGTCGGTTGGGGGTGGCTCGGTGTCGAAGCGGCGGACGTTGCGCTGCCCGGAGGGGGGCTACTGGTGCCCGATGAGCCGCTGCCCGCAGCGCCCGGATCGCGGGTACAGCCGGCGAGCAGGACCAGGATCGGTAAGCATGCGGGCAGCCGCGGACGCATGGTCGCGGAGCGTAGCGGAGACGAGCGACGGTCCAACGAGAAACGGCGGACGTCCCGAAGGCTCGTCCGCCGTACTCTCGAGGTGATGGACCGGGGCCCGAAGAAGGGGGGCCCTTCTGGGTTACGCCCCCGGACCGGTCAGCCGATGCCGAAGCGGCGTCGGTAGAGGTGAGCGATCGTGGTCGCGCACTCCGAGACGCTCATTTGCGCGGTGTTCAGCAGCAGATCGAAGTGATGGATCGACAGTGCGCCTTCTCCGAAGTGCTTCTCGTAGAAGACCTTGCGCTCCTGATCGACGCGCTGAACCTTCTCGCGTGCTTCCAGGTCCGTCAGTTTGTTGCGTTCGGCTTCGACCTTCACTCGGTGCTCGAGCGGAGCGTAGGCACGAACACGCAGCGTCTTGTTGGCATCGAGGATCAGGTGGCCACCGCGGCCGACGATCACACCCGGCCGGTGCCGGCCCAGAGCGACGATCGTCTCGGAGAGGTGACGCACGTAGTCGTCCTGGGTGAAGTGCCGCAGCACCATCATGTTGTCGATGAAGGCGCCGAAGCCCTTCTGCACGCGTTCGTCGAGGGCGTGGACCACCTGCTGACGAACGTCGGTGCGCTTGGCGACCTCGTGGACCAGCTCTTGCGAGTAGAAGCCGATGCCCAGTTCCTCGGCCAAGACTCGACCGATTTCACCGCCCTGCGCGCCGAACTGCCGCGAGATGGTGATCATCGGCTTCTGCACCAGGTGG
>DATIDO010000122.1:0-3843 GCA_035456245.1 Polyangiaceae bacterium | reverse complement strand
AGCAGTCGAGCGCCGAGCTCGACACGAAAAACATCGAGCGCTGAGCTACTGCTCGCTAGTTGGAGCCGATCCCTACGGAGCCGATCCCAAGGCCCCGGTCCGACGGCCCCGCCCGAACTCGACCGAGCCCGCGGCACGACCGACTGCCCGGCTGCTCACTCCGCGATGCCCTCGCCGAACTTGCGCGGATCCGCGCCGGCGCGCACGCCATCCCCGTCGAAGCGCACCACCTGCACCGCCGTGGCGAACTCCGGTAGAATGCCGACGATCTCGCCTCGACGACCCAGGTCCTCGATCTGCTGCGGCGGTGTCCCGCCTGGCACCAGCAGCGTCGCGTTCTGAGTGGGAACGAAGAAGCGCTCGGCGCGCAGCGCCTGCTCCGGCGTCTGCCCGAACACCAAGCTGCCGAGCAGGACCTGCGCCACGTTGGTGGCGATTGCCATCCCACCCGAGCCACCCAAGGCCAGGACAGGCTGGCCCGCCTCGAACACGAGGGTCGGCGTCATGCTGCTGACGGGGCGTGCCCCGGGGCGAGGCCGATTGGGGCTCTCGCTCAGGCCGAAGGGGCGCACGGCGCCAGGCAAGGTGAAGTCGTCGAGCTCGTCGTTCAGGACGATGCCGGAGGTCTCGGTCATCAACTTGGCACCGAAGGCGCGATTGACCGTGGTGGTGAGCGAGACGACGTTGCCCCGTCGATCGGCCGTCACCAGGTGATGCGTGCCGGACTCTTCGAGCCCGAAGCGCGGCAGCGCGTGAGTCCGGTCCAGCGCGATGCTGGCGCGGCGACGCTCCAGCCGCTTCTCGTCGAGCAACGCGGCCACGTCGACGGGCTGGACGTCGGGATCACCCAGGTAGCGCATTCGATCGGCCAGGGCGCCGCGCATGCCCTCGGCCAACAGGTGCCGATAGGCCGGCGAAGCGAAGCCGAGTGGCTCGAGCTGCTCGGCGGGAAAGAGCCGCAGCAGCTGGGCCACCAAGATGCCTCCGGCCGAAGGCGGCGGCATGGTGACCACCTCGCGCGCGCCGTAGCGGACGCGCAGCGGCGTGCGCTCGACCACCTTGTAATCGCTCAGATCGGCCAGCGCGAGGGAGCTGCCGTGGGCGCGCGCGGCGGCGACGATCTCCTCGGCGATGGGGCCTTGGTAGATGGAGTCGGGCCCCTCGGCCGCGAGCCGCCGCAGCGTGGCAGCGAGCGCGGGGTTGGTCAGGCGTACCCCTACGGCCGCGGGCTTGCCTTGGGGGTAGTAGATGGCGGCGAAGCCCGGCAGCGCGGCGATCGACTTGCTGCTCCAACCGAGCGCGTTCGCCAGGTGCTGCGAGACCAGGTAACCCGCCCGCGCCCGCTCTTCGGCCCGGCGCACCAGCTGCGCCCACGGCAGCTTGCCTTGGCGACGGTGCAGTTCGTACAGGCCTCGCGCCTCACCTGGCGCGCCCACCCACAAGCCCCGCTCCTCGGCGGCGAACGGGCTGCGCTCGAAATCGGCAGGGTTCAGCCCCCGCGGCGCCACCTCGCGAAAATCGAGCGCCACGACCGCGCCGGTCGCCGCGTCGTACGAGAGTGCGAAGCCGCCGCCGCCGAGCCCGCTCGAACTGGGGGACGTCACCCCGGCGACCAAGGCCGCCGTGATGGCCGCATCGGCCGCGCTGCCACCCCCCCGCAAGATGGCCAACGCGTCGCGCGTGGCCGTCGGGTTTTCCGTGGCCACGGCCTGCCCCGGCGCGCGCGCCAACGCCGGCAGGTCGAAGAGACCGAGCCCGGCGATGCAGCTGCCGAGTAGCGCCGCGCGCACGCCCCATTTCATGACTTCTGCTTACGACGCCTCGCGGCTTCGGTCGAGGCGTGTAGGCTCCGGCCATGCGCTTCCTGTTCGTGATGGATCCGGCCGAGGGAATGCTCCCGGACAAAGACACCTCGTTCGCCTTCGCGCGCGCCGCCCTCGCGCTGGGCCACCAGTGTCTGCACTGCCTACCGGCCGACGTGGGCAGCGACGGCGCCACCGTGATGACCCGCGCGCGCTCGCTGGTCGTCTCCGACAGTGCCCCGCACGTGACCCTGGGTGCTCCGGATTGGCTCGACGTAGCCGAGCTCGACGCCGTCTTCATCCGCAAGGATCCGCCGTTCGACGAGGCCTACCTGCACCTGACCCAGGTGCTCGATCTGGTGAAAGACAGCACGCTGGTCGTCAACGATCCGCGCGGTCTCCGCGACGCCAACGAGAAGCTGTTCGCGCTGCGCTTCGTCGACTGGATGCCCACCACGCGCGTCACCCACGATCCGGCACGGATCCTGGCCTTCGTACACGAGCACCAGCAAGCCGTGCTCAAGCCGCTCGATGGCGCAGGCGGAAGCGGCGTGGTGCTGCTGCGCGAAGGCGACAAGAACAACCGCGCGCTGATCGATCTGCACACGCGCGAAGGCAAACAGCTCGCCATGGTGCAGGCGTTCGAGCCAGCCATCGAGCGCGGGGACAAGCGCGTGCTCTTGCTCGACGGCGAGCCGCTCGGGGCCATCCGCCGAGTGCCGCGCTCCGACGACATCCGCGCCAACATTCACGTGGGCGGCCGGGTCGAGGCCACCTCTCTGACCGAGCGCGAGAGCGCGCTGGTCGCCGCCGTCGCGCCCACGCTGCGGGCGCATGGTCTGTGGTTCGTGGGCTTGGATCTGATCGCCGAGAAGCTGATCGAGGTGAACGTGACCAGCCCGACCGGCATCCAGGAACTGGGACGGCTGGGTGGTTGGACAGGGGAAGGGCAGTCGGCTGGCGCGCGTCCGGAGGAGCAGGTGATCCGCTGGGTGGAAAAGCGGGTGGAGAACCGAGTGGAGAAGCGGGTGGCAGAGCGCGAGGCGCGCGGTGGCTGATCGCTTCCTCCCCCAACTGGCGGGCGCCGCTGCGGTGATGGGCGTCCTCGTCGCTGGCTTGGTTTGGGTCGGCAGGCAGACGGCGCGCCCGGCCGAGTCGGCGCCGGTCGTGGAGGCGCCGAGCGGCCCGACCTCCACGCTGGCCCTGGTGCCGGCGCGCGCTTGGTTGGTCCTCGATTTCGACAGCGCGCTGGTCGACGCGCGCCCCTTCGCCGGCGACGGCCCACCTTGTGAAGACGTGCCCGCGCCGGCGCGGGTGGCCTTTTCGGCCGTGCCGGACGCCGCAGGAGAGCTCTCGTTCTGGTTGGGCGCCTACCCGGTGAACCCGGCGTTCGTCGCGTGCGCGAGCAAGAAGATCCTGGCTGCAGGCGGCAAGGTCGCGCCCAGTCATCCCGATTGGCAGGTGCTCGAAGCCCCGAGCGGCGTGTTCGTGTCACGCGGCGAGGCAGTCCTCTTCTCCAATCGCGGCGGCGACCGCGCCGAGCTCGAAGAGCTGCTACGTGGTGGGCGACCTTCGGCCGAGCGCTCGGGCCCCCACGCCGCTGCGCTCGCTCGCTGGGCGCGAGGCACCCCGCTCGCCATGAGCCTGGAGCTGCCGGAGGGTTGGCTGAAGCAGATCGATCCGCGAGCGGCCGAGCTCTCGCCGCTGCGCTCGTTGCAGGGCGCCACGCTGTCGATCGGGCCGAGTGGCGACGGACGCGGCGTGGTGCGCTGTCGCGCCGAGGGCTGCGCCGAGCTCGAGAGCTTCGCCGAGCGGGCCTGGAACGACTTCACCGCGCAGGTCCCGCCCTCGTCGGCCGAAGAGCTGCGGCGCGCCATCGGCTTCCGTCCCCCTCGGGCGGGTGCGGCCGAATTCGAGCTGGAGGTCAGTCCCTCCGGCATCCAGCTGGCCCGCCGGCTCCTATCCAGCTGGGGAGGAACGAATCCGCTCCCACAGAAAACCATCCCGCTCCGCTCCCGCCCGGCCGATCACTGAACCGGCG
>DATIDO010000121.1:0-3912 GCA_035456245.1 Polyangiaceae bacterium | reverse complement strand
CTGGACGATCTGTCGGCCAACGGCGCGGTCGATCTCCAGTCGGCCGAGGATATCGGTACCGACATCTCGTACAACTCGAACGGCAACGGCGTCGTGTTCGTGGGACGCGACGGTCAGCCGAACCTGCAACGCTACGAGCTGAACGACGAGGGGCAACTCGAGCTCACCGGCACGCTCGGGCTCGACTTCTACGGCGTCACCGACACGATGGGCCGTAGCCAACCCGTCGTGCAATTCATCGACGAGACGCACGCCTACTACATCGATCTCCCGACCCTCCAGGTCATTCCCTTCGACCCGTCGGCCACGCCGATGACCATCTACGCCGACGACGTCTTCTCGATCGATGGGCTGGAGGACGAGACCTATACGGACATCAATCCGACCCTCGTGCGTCGCGACGGCAATCGCATCGCAGTCGCTGCCCGCTACTTCGATGGCGACGATGCCGCTCCGCTGGTCAAGGTCGCGCTGATCGACGTCACGACCGGCGACGTGGCCTACGCCGAGGATAATCGCTGCGCCCAGGTGGCCTACGCGGTCGGCGACCCCGCCGGGAACCTTTACTTCGGGAGCCACGCCGCGCTGGCGACCTACAACGTCCTGGATGGTGTGAACCCCGATGCGCCTCCGCCCTGCATCTTGCGCATCAACAAGGATGCCACGGACTTCGACGCGAGCTACTTCGTCGATCTTGGCGCCATCTCCGAGAGCGGCATCGTGGGCACCCTGCTTCAGGGCGCCGATGGTTATGCCTACGCGCTGGAGTACACCGGTACCGTGCCCGCCGACGCACCCGCAGCGCGCGCTGCCCTGTCGGCATTCAGCTGGCACCTGCGCTCCTTCAAGCTCGACGACGTCGCGGACACGTACGCCGCGGTAGCAGGCACCCCTGCCAACTGGTCCTACGTCAACAGCTTCGAGACGAAGGTAGGGACCAAGACGGTGCCTTTCCTGGTGCTGAGCGACGACAACGCAGAAGGCTCCAGCGCTTACTGGAACGCCAGCAATCCGACCTCCCCCGTCTCGGCGCTCGAGTTCCCGGGCGGCGCCGGCCCAGCGCTCCCATTCTGATCGCGCCCGAGTAGCGATGAGACATCCGAGTAGCCGCCCCCACCTCGCTGGGTGCTTCGCAAACCTGTCGAGGATGGGCGGCTACGCGCTGCTGGTATCGCTCACGCTGCGCCCCAGCAGCATCCAGGCGCAAGAGTCCTCGGCGGCCGGTCAGCAGCCCCCCGCCCAGGCCCCCGCGCCACCTCAACCCTCCGACGAACCTTCGCCTGCTCCTCCCGCGCCGGGCGTCCCGGCCCAGTCGGGAGAGGCCGCACCTGGCGATGTCGGCGCGACACCACCAAGCGATGTCGACGTGACGCCGCCTGGCGATCCACCCGGAGACGCAACCCGAACGAATCCCTGGGAAGCCTCAGCTACCGATTCCGGAACGGCGCCGGTAGCCACGGCGCCCGGCTCGGCCGAGCTCCCACCAGCGGAGCCCCCGCCGACCGAGGGTGCGCCCGCCGGCCAGGAGCCGAGCCCCCCTGCACCCGAGGCCGAGGTGAACGTTCGAGCTCCTGCTTCCATCGACGGGGCAGACCGCTCGACGCGCGCCGTCACCCTCGTCGACCTGCGTCAGGCCAAGTTGGAGTCGTCCGACATGGGCACCGTGCTGTCGCGCAGTGAAGGCGTCAACGTGCAACGAGCCGGAGGTCTCGGCTCGGAGGCGCGGTTCAGCCTCGCTGGCTTCGACGAGTCGCAGGTCCGCTTCTTCATCGATGGTGTACCGCTCGAATTCTCGGGCTACCCGTTCGGTTTCCAGAACGTCCCCGTCGCCTTCGGCGAAAAGATCGAAATTCACAAGGGAGTCCTACCCATTCAGTTCGGGGCCGACGCGCTGGGTGGGGCGTTCAACCTCGTGACCGATCGAGCGACGGCAGGCACCCGCGCCTTCGCGTCCTACGAGCTCGGCTCCTTCGGTTACCAGCGCTTCAGCTCGGGCCTTCGCCACCGCGACGCCGCGACTGGCCTGTTCGGCAAGGCGGAAGCCTTCGTCGATCACTCGAACAACGACTACCCCGTCTTCGTCGACGTGGCGGACCGCACCGGCCTCATCACCGAACAGAAAGTCTACCGATTTCACGACCGCTACGACGCCGCAGGCGGCAACGTGGAGGTGGGGGTGGTGGATCGGAGCTGGGCCAAACGACTGCTGCTGCGCGGCTTCGTCACCGAGTACGCCAAGGACATCCAGAACAACGTCATCATGACCGTTCCCTACGGCGAAGCCCGCGAAGGCGCGCTGAGCTCGGGGGCGCACTTGCGCTACGAGAACGGCTTGGCCGACGGGATCTTTCTGCGTGCCGTTGCTGGCTACGTCCACACGCGAACCGACTTCCTCGACACCACCGAGTGCATCTACAACTGGTTCGGCCAGTGCGCGAACCAGCAGGTGGTGCCGGGTGAGATCGGCTTCAGCGCCAGCGACGTGTCGCTCTGGGACAACAGCGGCTTCTTGCGCGGCAGCGTGGACTGGGAGTTCCTGAGCGATCACCGGCTCCGCTTCGCCACCTCGCCGACCCTACTCGCTCGCACCGGCGACAATCGCCTCGTCGATGGCAACGACGCGCACGCCTCGGCGCGCGACATGCTGAAATGGGTGAACGGCCTGGAGGAAGAGTCGCACTTCTTCGATGGTGCGTTCAGCAACCAGATCTTCGCCAAGAGCTACGTGCAGCAGCTGTGGGGCACGGATACCTACAACGGCGTGCCCGCACACTTCGAGGCCACGCGTGTGCTGTGGGGCTATGGCGACGGCCTGCGCTACGATTTCACCAGCGAGGTGTTCGCCAAGGCGTCGTACGAGTGGGCGACTCGCCTGCCCGAGGCGGTAGAGGTCTTCGGCAACGGTGGCTTCATCGTGCAGAACATGTCGCTGAACCCCGAGCGGAGTCACAACGCCAATCTCACCCTCGCCGTCGACGAGCTGCCCACCCTCTCCGGTAGATTGGACGGCAACGTCACCGGATTCTTCCGCGACGCAGACAACCTGATCGTACTGCTTCCGCTCGGTGACACACTGCAACACCAGAACGTCTACGAGGCGGAGGTTTGGGGCGTGGAGGGATCCTTCGCTTGGCTCTCGCCGGGGGACTACCTGCAGCTGGGCGGCAACGTCACCTACCAGAGCCTGCGCAACACCTCCGGAGAGGGAGCGCTCAGCGCCTTCGAGGGTGAGCGCATCCCGAACAAGCCGTACTTCTGGACCAACGGTCACATCCGCCTGCAAGAACGCGATCTCGCCTCCACCGGCGACTCGCTCTCGTTCACCTGGCGTACGCGCTTCGTGCACGACTTCTACATCAACTGGGAGGGCGCGGGCCGCAAAGGACCCGACGACAGTGTGCCCTCCCAACTGCTGCACAGCGCAGTGCTGACCTACGTCACCCCCAAGACCGGCCTCGCCCAACTGGCCTTCTCGGGCGAGGTGCAGAACCTGACCGACGAGCGAGCCTACGATGTCTGGGGAGCCCAGCGCCCCGGGCGCGCCTTCTACTTCAAGACGAGCCTGACCTACTGAGGGCCGTCGAAACGTGCGCACGGGAACCAAGCTCATGACTTCGCCACACATCATCGAACGCGTACGCCACGAACTCGTCAGTCGTCGGGTGACCGTCAGCTCCGTCGAGCCTCTCACCCCCCGCGTCCTGCGCATCGACTTCGAGTCGCCCGAGCTCGAGGGCTTCCACAGCCCGGCGGCGGACGATCACATCGCCATCTTCTTCCCCTCGGACGAAGCGCCCGACGGTGAGAGCAAACGCCACTACACCCCGCGCGCCTTCGCGCCCGGGGTACGGCGACTCACCATCGACTTCGTCCTCCACCAGGCAGGCCCCGCGAGCGACTGGGCCCGCCAGG
>DATIDO010000120.1:0-4857 GCA_035456245.1 Polyangiaceae bacterium | reverse complement strand
ACTAGTACATCGATGGCGCCAACCAGCGGGACGGGCAGCGGGTCATCGGGTTCTTCGGGGTGGGCCAGGCTGACAGAGAAGGCCATCTCCACGCCCAGAACTGCCTCGGGCAGGGGCACCTTCTCCTGGAACACCTGGAGCATTCGCTCGGCGGTCTCAATGAGGCTCGCGGCGGTCTCTTCTTCATCGAACAACACCGGCGCCTGCGCGTCAGCTAGTTCGCGCTCGAAGTCTTCCCGGAAGTACTCCGCCAGTTCTGGCAAAGGAACCAGATGTCCGGGCTCGGAGTTCTTCAAGTAGTGCGCAATGACGTTACCCCAGGCTCTACCGAACGGCAGCGCGACGCCCACATGGGAGGGCGTCTTCTTCGCGATGTACCGGAACCAGTATTGCTTGGGGCAGCGCAAGTAGCCGGCTAGTTGAGACGCGGACAAGTACGGGACGAGCGTCCCGGCCGAGACACGGATGTTCATGGGGCTCCTCGGTTGTAGAAATGGAGAAGGCCCGCCCGGCGGTGATGCCGAACGGGCAGTGACTTGGGACATGTGCCTAGTGAGCGCGGCTGACCTGGTTCAGCCCATCAATGACCCGCGATGCCTCGTCCCGGGTGAGGTGGGACAGGTCCTTCTTGCCCGTCGTCTCCCCCACGAAGAGCGCCAGGCTCTCGCGGTTGTAGCCGCGGCGCCGGGAGGCTGAGTGGATGGCAGCCAGCTGCCGGACAGTGGCGCGTTCGTTCGGATCTTCGGCAGGGACAGACAGGCGGGATGTAGCGCGAGTCGTTGTAGCCGGAGGCGGAGAGGGGGCTCCTGTCGTCGGTGTTGTAGAAGTAGCCGACGTGCTGGTTGGTACAACTGGTTGTGACGTTGTACTTCGGGCCGGCCCGCCCGTTCTGACTGGGCTCCTACTTGTGGCCGTGGCCCGCTGCGGTGTTGAACTAGTTCGAGTCGTACCGGCCTGTCCGCCGTACAACTCGAGCCCCACACCGAGCAGGGACGCACACTTCTTGAGGGCGTCACTGGCGGCAGACTTCAGGTCGTCCGGTATGGAGACAACTCTCCCCTGCTTGTCGACCGTGACGCTGGAGCCGCCGAACGCGCACTTGGTGACGCCGTCGGCGACAAGACGCCCTTGGACCAGCACTTCTTCCTCGTGCACCTCGTACTTGTCGATGAAGAAGTCCCAGACGTCGCACCCCTCGTTCAGGCGGGTGACGACAGAGGCTACGTCGACGTAGTTCACGGTTTTTCCGTGGGAACCGGGCCGCTGCTTGATGAATTCAGGAGCAAAGGGCTGGGTCAGCAGGGTCTTGTTCATGGGGAGAGCTCCGTTGTTCATCGAAGAGGCTCGTTGGCGCGGGCAGGTACGCGCACCAGGCAAACCAGGGGCCTAGTCCCGGGCGGTTGAGCATGAGCTTCATGCCTCCACCCACCGCAGCATCGCCTCACCGGCGATGGACTCGAGCTCGAGGCGCCGGGCAGGCTCGGCCTGTTGGGCGGCCGCCGTCATGGCGTTGACCAGGTTGTAGGCACTGGTGCTCTCGGGCAGTTCGCGCTTGCCCGTCTCCTTCTTCACCTCGGCCGTCACCAGCTCGCGCTCGGCCTGGGTGAGCAGGCGCATCCGCTCGATGGTCTTCTCGAGGTCCCGGACCTGGTAGGCGACGGCGCTCTGCCAGAGGTTGAAGAGCCCCTGGGCATGAAAGAGCGCGGTCGGGATGGCGTCCCGCAAGGCCGCCTGAATGCGCGCGGTCTCGCCCACGTGCCGGAAGCTCAGCTTGCCCATGCGCTCGGGGACCCGGAGGCCATTGGCGCAGACGAGCCGGTAGAGCATCCCCGTCACGTGGACGGCGCTCTTGCCGAAGCAAGAGGTCGAGATGTCCAGGCCTGCAGCGGTGACATCCCCTACCTGCACCTCCCGGCTCTCGCTCGGTAGTACGAGCCGAAGCACATCCGTTGTGCCAGTCGCCACCCCCCGCACCCGGACGCTGTCGAGGACGCCTCGAGCCACGAGCGCCGACCGAATCCCCTCCACGAACTGCTCGGGGGACAGGGCCGCGTAGCGGTCCGAGACGAGAGCGGTGACCTCGCCCCCGCGAAGCCGGAGCTGAGTTGGCAGAGGCCTGCCCTGACTGGCCAGCAGGTAGTTGAGCAGGGCGAGCTGGAGCTCGGCCGGGAGGCGGTCGCGCACGAACTCAGCCGGAGCACCAAGCCGCGTGGCCAGACCAGCGAACGCAGTTGACCGGAGCGGCAGCTTCTCGCCGGTGCCACCGAGCGGGCTGACCGCGAACTCTCCGCCCCGGGGGCAGACAACCCAGGTGCGAAGGTCGAGCAGCGGCCGGTCCTCGATAACCCCGTCGTCCCGGTGATCCCGGATGAGTAGGTCAGCCGCCTCGTCGAAGGGGAGCTCGGCCGTTGTGCGCCAGAAGGGAGTCATGTCGGGACGCACGCTGAGTGCGGGCAAGAGCCCGCTTCGAATCGGAACATTCATGTTGAAATCCTCGGAGGGGTGGTGGCGCCGAAGCGCCGAAACAAAGAAAGGGCGCAGCGCCAGGGCGAACCCGTCACTGCGCCGCGATGTGCTCGAGCACGGACGACAGCGCGTCCCGAAGCCACGCCCCGCGCACAACGGGGGCGGACGCCTGCCTTTCGACGACCACTCGAAGCGCGCCTTCGAGGTCACGGGGCCGAGCGGTTTGACAGCGAAGGCGCAGACCTCCGCGTCCACCGCCCCATGAGAAGACGAGTGCGCTTGGTGTGAGACGGGCAGACAACCCCGAAAGGCGCCGTCGGAGCTTTCGGAGCCCCGTCAGCTCCCTTCGACGCACGACAACCTCGTGACCATCGAGCTGAAAGACGAAGTGTGTTCCTCGGAACGACAGCAACGAGCCAAGCAGAACGGAGACATCGAGGTGGGCTTCCCCCTCGTGCCAGCGCGCCCCGCTCACCAACTGACTGACAGCCTGCCTTGTGCGCTCGCCACCCTCGAAGCTCGACCTGACTCGGTCTTGCCGCTTCGCCCGGTCGAGGAGTTCCTCCGCTGCCCGAGCGGCCTGCTCCGTGCCTGCGTGCTTCCGGATGGTGGAGGCCGAGACACCAGCCACCCTCCCGAGCTCGTCTGCGTGCTCGCGCAGGTGCTCTTGGAGGGCGGCCGTGTCGCTCGAACGAGCCAGCAGTCGAAGCTCGGCTAGAACCTCGTCACTCCGCCGCCTCACCGAACGCCTCGGGCGAAGGAGGCGCTGGAGCAGCGGGAGTGCTCACTGGCGGAGCCCCGCCGTTGCCGCGCCCAGACCCCGAACCAGGTTTTGGCAGCGGCAGCCGCGAAACGACTCGATACAAGAAGTCGTGGTGCGGGCACGGACGCGCCGCTTGGGTGAGCCGGCGCGCCACGAAGTAGGGGTTGAGCTTGCGTGGGACCAGCACGTGCTCGACGCCGAGCTGCTGGAGCACGTACTCCTCGTTGATGTCAGTGGGCAGGACTTTGCGTCCGATGACCTTGGCCATGATGGTGACTCCTCTTGAAACGAAGAAGGCACCTGCCGCGCGGAGAGGCGCAGACAGATGCCCATGGACGCGGCGAGGCCGCGGATGAAGACGGGGTCAGCTCTCGAAGTAGCTGTCTTCCCAGTCGGGGACGTAGTCCCGGTGGGGCTGGTAGCGCCGGCGGGAGCGACGCGACTCAGACGCCAAGAGCGCGAGTACGACCCCCTCGTGCAGGACGGCGACGCCGGTGAACCGGCGTCCATCGAGGGTCAGTAGCTCGAGTTCTTCGTCGGGACGGAGAAACTCGGCAGCGAGGCTAGCCAGCTGAGCGACCCGCTCTGGGAGCGAGCCGGAGGCCTGCGCGAACAGGCCGAGCAGCGCGTCAGCCAGTACGTCGCTCACTGCGCCGAGGGCCAGACGCTCTCGACGATGACGCCAACCAGAACGGAAGAGACGGCTCCGGCCAGGCCGCGGCGGACGTGGTCATTGGATGCGAGACGATGAATGAAGTTTGCCATGGGATGCTCCTGGGCTCACGGGCCCGGTTGGGGGAGCGAGAGGGCTCCATGGGTTTTATCACCGGAAAACGCATGCTCTTCCGCAACCCCCAGTACCGGATTGCCCCTACGGCCGATACAGAAGAGGAACGACTTTCTCATCGAGCACGTGACCGTGAACGTCCTCGATGGTTAGCACCCATTCCAGCCGAGCTCGGCCGTACGTCATGCATTGAATCGCGGTCGCCTGGTCGTCTTGAACTCGTCCATGAGGAAACTCGAAGTGGCCACGGTACACGCCCCCCCAATCGTCGGGTATCACGCTGCGAACTGACGCCGCGATCTCCGTACCAGCGTCGTTGGTGAGGGACCACCGAAGTCGCGTCTCCACATTCTTACGCTCGTCGACTTCGAATCTGACATTCAGCGTACCGGCCTCGACCGAAGTTCTGATGAAATTTGCGCCCCCCACCGGCTCGTCGGCTTGACTCAACGCCAATGGAAAGTCGCCCGTAAGCCCTCGTTCTACCGGGACTTGTTTGCCATTTGTAAGATCGCGCAGCACTCTCCTGGTGACGGCAAATGCTCGTTGATCCGATACCCAAGTGCCCTCCTCGGTTTGGATGTCGCCGCGAGAGCGCGTGAGCGCTGTCAGGAACGCGCTGGTAAAATATCCATTCCGATGCTGAGGCGACTCGCCCGAAAGACGGTCCGCACCTGTCGAGAAGATCAGCCGGGTCCCGGGCGTAGCGGTGGCCAGAGCCCGGAGCCATTCCAGTTGCAGATTTGGCGGACTGCCGAGCCCTCCCAGGCGCGCCTCTCGGAGGAATCCGAGATAGGAAGCAGCAAAACAAACATCAAGAATAACCGTCGTGAAGGGCACT
>DATIDO010000119.1:0-3430 GCA_035456245.1 Polyangiaceae bacterium | reverse complement strand
TCCACACCGCGCTGATGCGATCGACCGGCAAGGCCAGGTGCCCAGCCGGGGAACGAACGAGCGCCAAACGTGCCCGACTCTCGCCGGGGCTCAGCGGCACCAACCCCGCTCGGAAGCGCGCCAGATCGAGCACCGCAACGGCCTGCCCTGCCCAGGTGATCACGCCCGGCAGCTCGTCGCGAGCACCGGGGATGGGGACCCAGGCGCGCGCGCCCAACACCTCGACCAGCTGCTCCGCACGCACCGCCAGCTCGAGCGACTGCACCACCAACGAGACCAGATCCGTGCCCAGTTCACGCATGACCATTCACCTGCCCGTACGAGACGTTTCGCAAACGTGCCTGCAGCTCGCGCAACAGCGGCGACAGCTCCGCCTCGGCGCGCTCCTTGGAAAGCACGGCATCGACCGCCAGAGCCTTCTCGAACTCCGCCAGCTCTCCGGCCGGCTTGGCCGAGACGACCACGATGGCCAGGCGCGCGAAGCGCTTGTTGTCGCGCAGCAGCTGGATCAGACGATCGCCGGACAGACCAGGCATGCTGATGTCCACGATCACCACCTCGATCTCGTTGCGCAGGATGGTGCGCGTCGCGCCGATGGCCGAGGTCTGCTCGAAGACCTCCATCCCTGCAGAAGAAGCAATGGCGCACAGGTGCGCCCGCGCCAGATCCGAGTCATCGATCACCAAGACGCGCAGTGGACGCTTGGCCCAGCTCTCGAACGTCATGGCGTCGTCTCCTCGTCGAGGGTGGGAGCGGCCGGGAGCTGCGAGCGACGCAGGAGCGCCGGAGGTGGCACCGTGGGGCGGTTGCGACGCTCCTCGTCGTCATCGGTCGGGAGTGCGGGTGGTTGGGCGGCGCTCGGCACGGATTGGCTCCTGTCGGTCAATGGAAACTCCAAGCCAGGCGCCGCGAGCGACGCCGTTCATCCCGTATTGCGGTCACCCGACGCCCCACTTGAGAGCGGCGTTTCTTGGTTGTTGCGTGCCACAACGACCGAACGAGCCATGCTCAATCGACGCAGATGGCCTACGCAGATGGCGCAGAACGGGCTGCGCAAATCTTTAGCTGCGCGCGCTCCGAATGGAAGCGACAGAAAACGCCGCGCGCTCGCTCAGTCGTCGAGCGAGACGAGGCCCTGCTTCACCGCGTACAGGGTGAGCTGCGCAGCACTACGTAGCTCGAGCTTGTCCATCAGATGCTTGCGGTGAACGTCCACGGTCCGCGAGCTGATCGACAGGGCCGAGGCGATCTCCTTGCTGCTCTTGCCCTCGGCCAGGAGCTGCAGGACCTCACGCTCGCGCGAGGTCAGCTCCGAGTAAGCCGAAGACGGCGCGCCTGGGTTGAGCAGCTCGTCCATGACGGCGCCGGCGACGCTCTGACTCAGGTAACGCTGCCCCGCGGCGACCGTGCGCACCGCGCGCAGCATTTCCTGGAACGGCGACATCTTGGCCAGGTAGCCGGATGCCCCGGCCCGCAACGCTTCGACCACGGTCTGGCGATCGGTGTGCATGGAGAGCGAGAGCACACGGGTCTTGGGCAGGGCCGCGACGATCTGTCGGGTGGCCTCGATGCCGTTCAGTTCGGGCATGGAGACGTCCAGAATCACCACCTCGGGCTCCAACTCGAGGGCCATCTTCACCGCGGTTCGGCCGTCGCCCGCCTCGCCGACAACGCGGAGTTCGGGCTGTGCGTCCAACAGTCCCCGGAGCCCTTCGCGCAGCAGCTGGTGGTCGTCGGCCAGCAGGATCGTGGTCTTTTCGCTCATGCCGTCGCGCCGAGCGTAGCAGAGTTCTTGGAGCCTGCCGGGGCACCGAGAGCCAGGTCGTCGAGGCGAGCCTCGATCTCGATCGCGGTCTCGGCCAAGACCCGCCGAGCCTGGCGCAGCGACGAGGCATCCGCGCTGGACGCGCTGGCCAGCTGCTCGGACCAGCTGAGCAAGACGGAAAGGCTATTGCCCAGATCGTGTGCCCCGCGGCGGACACTCCGCACCTCCTCTTGGCTCTGGGCCTCGCTCGACTCCAGGGCAGAGAGCTGATCCGTGCTGCGCTCGACCGCGCGTCGAGTGCTGGCGAGGAGACCGAGCGACGTGTCCAGCTCGCCCAGCGACAGCACCACGTGATCGACCTGATCCAGGATGACCCGACCCAGCGCGAAGCAGGCGAGCGGAAAGACCAGGCTGAGCCGCCACCAGTTGGCCAAACGCGAGGGCGTGACCACGGTGTCGATCCAATGGCCACTCAGCGGCCCCAGCGAGCCGACGAGAAAAACCCCCGTACAGGCCGCTACGACCAACCAAGTCGTCTTGCGATCCGCATAGACGGCCGCGCACAGACAGGCAGCCCCCATCCCCAGGAGGCTGGTCGGCGCCATGTAGCTCCGTTCGAGCACGATGAAGGCGTTGGGGATCAGCAGACCCGAGACCAAGAGCGCCACTCGAACGCGTCCTGGAAGGCGCGCGAACAGCGCGCCGACGGCCACCAGCACGAATGCCAAGGCCTCCCAGGTCAAATCCCGAGCCGCTGGCATCTGGGTGCTGGCCAAACGCGCGATCAGCGCCAAGCCGTAGAGTGCAGCCGACAGCACGAGCGCCCTCTGCAGCGCGACGTCGTCGTCGCGCTCGTACGACCGCGGATCCCTCGCCACCAGCTCGACATCGCTGGCCTCTTCGGGGTCTTCGCTCGCGAGACCCTCGGTGCGGGCCTGCCTCCAGTCCTCGAGCAACTCGCGCACCGAGCTGCCGGTGTCTTCGGTGAACTGACCTATCTCGCGCGCCACGCGATGCACCCGCTCGATGCTGGCGCCATCGTGAAGCTCGAGCTGTCGGGAGCGAATCGCCGAGAGCAGCCCGTCCACGGTGCGGCGCAGTTCACTCACCAAACGTGCAGTCGTTTCGCCGTCCTGAGCGCGCGCCACTTGGCGTTCGGCCGCCAGGACCGCGTTACGCACCGCCCGCAGGCGCCCGCGCTCGGAGCGAGCGGCCTCCAGGGTGGCGATGGCCGTCTCCCGAGTGCTGCGCAGGAGCTCCAGTGTCCGACGCAGCAAGAAGGCCATGCCGGCCGTGATGGCGGTGAAGCTGCAGGCAATTCGCCGCCAGCTCTGCGCGTCGTCTGGTGCACCGAACACCACCACGTAGTGAAGTGGTCCGGCGGCCAGGAACACGAGGAAGAAGGCCCACACGCCGAGCGGGGGGAGCCAGGCAATCTGCCGTGGCAGCAGCACCCCGCCGTAGACCGATAGAAAGAGCGCGAGTAGCACGAACTCCGGTTGCCAAGCGGCGATGGTACCGAGCGCAGCCAGCTCGATGGCCACGGGCAGCAAAAGCAGAGCGATGGCCGCCCCACCCCGAATGCGCAGCAGCGCGGTCGTGCCATGCACCAGGCCGATGGCCAGTGCCAACTGCTCCAGCGCCAGGCGAGGCAGGAGCCAAGGG
>DATIDO010000118.1:0-2505 GCA_035456245.1 Polyangiaceae bacterium | reverse complement strand
TGCGGAGCTCGAGCTGGGTCAGTTCGAGCCCCTCGACCAGGTCATTCCAGACTGGGACTGAGGAGGTCGAGGGAGCGTTTCAGGACGGCGGAGACGGCAAACCGAGGTGGAGACAATTTGGCTCTTGTCAGTTGAAGGTGGGTCGGTTCGATAAGTAAGGGCAATCCCCGGTCGCCGTAGGCTTTGGGTGTCTAGACCAAACCGATGGAGACCGAGGATGCCCAAGGACATCTTAGCGCAGCAGTACCTGCTGCCGGAAATGAAGTTGCTCGAGAAGCGACGTGGCCCGCGTGGCGGCGTCGACTTGGTCGTCGAGATGACGAGCGAGCTAGAAGTGTGCCCGCGTTGCGCGACCCCGAGCAGAAGCGTGTACGACAGGCGCTGGGCGACGGTTCGTGACGAGCCGGTGCGCGGCGCCGAGATGCGCCTGCTCATTCACAAGCGGCGCTTCAGTTGTCGCCCGTGTGGCCGTCCTTTCACCGAGCCCGTGAACGGCGTTCGCAAGCGCAGTCGCACGACCGAGCGCTACGGCAAAGCGGTGCTCCAGGCCTGCGAGGACTACGTCGACCTCAAGACCGTGCGGCGCAGATTTCGCTGTTCGGCAGGCTTTCTCTACTCGGCGCTCTATCGCCATCTGGAGCTGAAGAGGCGCACGCGACAGTACGAATGGCCCGAGCGCATCGGTCTCGACGAGCACTACTTTCGTCGCGACAAGAAGCTGGATGTGAGGGAGTTCGTGACGATGGTCGTCGACCACACGAACGGACGGCTACTCGAGGTCGCCGATGGTCGTCGCGGCATCGACGTGGAGCATGCAGTGCGCGACATTGCGGGGCGCGACAACGTGCGCTTCGTCACGCTCGATTTGTGCGATCCATACAAGCGCTTCGCGAAGGAGCATTTCCCCAATGCGCAGCTGGTGGCCGACAAGTTCCACGTGCTGCGCTTGCCGCAGTCGGCCTTGATGCGCCGCCGCAAACTGGCCGAGGACGGAAAGAACTCGCCGTACCTGCGGCTACTGCTGCTGAAACCGCGGCGCTTGGTGCCGTACAAGTGGCGTCAACCGCTCTTCGAGTGGGTGTGCCGGCACCCGTCGCTCAAGGCGGTGTACGAGGCGAAGGAGGCCCTGCACGGGTTCTACCGAACGCGGAGCCGCAAGCAGGCGGCGCAGCGTCTGAGGGGGCTTTGCGACACGCTGGCGCACTCGGAGCTGCCCGAGCTGCAGACGCTGCGGTCGACGCTGCTTCGCTGGCGCAAAGAGATTTTGGCGTACTGGTACTGCCGGCTGACGAACGCCCGGACCGAGGGCTTCAACAACAAGGCCAAGCTCGTCAAACGGCGGGCCTACGGCTATGTGTCGTTCGAACACTACCGTCTACGACTTCTCAACTCCTGCAGCGGCTAGGACTTTTCGGCTGGACCCACCATCAACCGAGCAGAGCCCTAGGACTTTTCGGCTGGACCCACCATCAACCGAGCAGAGCCGAAGGGGAGCAGCGACTGCCAGGTGGGTGAAGCTGCCACGCGACCGCAGCCGTGGGGGCTTGCGAGAAGGGGCGTTGGGGTGGACGCGACAGGACTCGAACCTGTGACCCCCGCCGTGTGAAGGCGGTGCTCTACCAACTGAGCTACGCGTCCGGAGGGCCGAGCATATAGCGGCACGTTCCGGCCCCCGCAACCCAGGAATCACGACTTTGCGCGGGTGGGGCAAACGAGATAGGACGCGGGGCCCCATGGCCCTAGTCTCCCCCCAGGATCCTGGCCGCCGCCGCGACATGCAGATCGGCCTGGCCATCATCGTGCTCGCCTTCCTTGGCTGTTTGGGCCTCTCCCTCTGGGCCAAGCGTGAGTCGATGCCGCAGAAGCCCCGGCTGCCCGAGGCCCCGACCACGGTCGAGCTGCCTGGCTTTCCCCGTCAGGTGAAGCCGTTCGATCTCCTGGCGCGCGCCCGAGGCATGACGCCTCGTGACATCTTTCGTGGCTTCGTGGCCGAGGGCGTGAAGCCCGACGGCACCATGGACTTCACCCGCGAGAACACGCAGCTCTCGTTCGTCTTCCAGAGCGAGCCCGGCCTCGGCCCTCAGCCCCACCGCGAGGGTGGCACCCTGCCGCGCCGCTCCTACTGCGGAAAGCAGGCGGTCCGTGTCGCCAAGGCGGGCATCGCGCTCGAGCCGGACGTGACCGATCTGCCCTGCAGCCGCGGCGGCGTCGTGGTCGAAGTCGGCCTGCCCAAGGTCTGTAACATCGAGGGCGTGTGGGCCACGGCCAAGAAGCGCAAGATCCGCGCGACCTCGGCCCGCATCGAGTACTACCAGGCCCACAAGGGCCCCGCCTATCGCTTCAGCGCAGGACGCGATCACTTCGTCGTCAGCGCGAGCGACTGTTCGAAGATCCTCAAGGGCAAAGACGAGCGCGGCCAGGTCCCCTGAGCGCAGAGCCACCACCAGCTCAACCCGCGCCAGCGCGACCAACCTCACCGAGCGCAAGCCGTCGCTCCGCTCCGTC
>DATIDO010000117.1:0-2975 GCA_035456245.1 Polyangiaceae bacterium | reverse complement strand
ATGGCTTCATCCTGCCCGTCCACATCGGCGTTCACATGGGCAACATTGCCGAGCGCGGCTGGGAAGTGGCCCGGGGCGCGCTGCGTCTGCAGCTGATCGGCGCACCGAGCATCGACTTCGCCCGTGGCTCCGCCGGAATCCGTGGCAGCCTCGGTCTCTCCTGGCAGTGGATGTAACGGCGCTCGGCAATCCGCGTGCCAGCAAGCGAGTGGACCTGGGTCGCACGGCACCCACTCAGGCGTGCCCTTCTACTCACAGACCGCGCACACTCCGCTGGATCGGTTCGCTCCGGCCCATGGTAAAGATTCGCCTGGCATGAGCCGCCAGTCAGGCACGATCAGCTGGGACGGCCACCCCTACCGCTCGGAGGGGCTGGGCTCCGGTGCGCCCGTCCCCACCCTGTGCATCGCCTGGTCGTTCGACGAACCCGAGCGCATCGGCGAGACGGCGCTCGTGGCCGGTCCGCTCGAACTCGGACGAGGTGACGAAGGTTCGGGGCCTGCCCGCGCTCTCTGGTACCAGCAACGCGATCGGGAGTGGGTCCGGCGACCGCCCCTCTCCAGCCGCCGCATCTCGCGCTCCCAGCTGCTCCTCGAGCCGCGGAGCGACGGCGTGTTCGTCCGCCAGATCGGCCGCACGCCCCTGGTCGTCGACGGCATCGAAGTAGCCGAGGCCTTCGTGCCGATCGGCGGATGCTTCTCGCTGAGCGGAGCGCTGCTGCTCTGGGTCGACTCGCGCGCACCGGCTCCGGCGAGCAGCTCGCCAGTCGACTTCACGACGATGAGCTTTCCTTTCGGCGCCGCCGATCGCGACGGTATGGTCGGCGAGAGCCAAGCCTGCTGGACTCTACGCGCGCGCCTCGCCGAACTGACCGAGAGCACGCGCCCGCTCTTGATCTTGGGTGAGAGCGGCACGGGCAAAGAGCTGGCAGCGCGCGCAGTGCACCGCGGCTCGCCGCGCTCCAGGGGGCCCTTCGTCGCCCGCAACGCCGCTACGATCCCCGAGGGCCTCGCCGACGCCGAGTTGTTCGGCAGCATCCGCGGCTACCCCCACGCCAGCGCGCCGGAGCGGCCGGGCCTGTTGGGTGAGGCCGAAGGTGGCACCGTGTTCCTGGACGAGCTGGGTGAGCTGCCCCTGGCCGTGCAAGCCCACCTACTCCGGTTGCTCGACGAGGGCGCCGAGTACCAGAAGCTCGGCGAAGCCCGCACGCGGCGCGCCGACGTGCGCATCGTTGCTGCCACGAACCGCTCGGTGGACGAGCTGAAGCACGATCTGGCGGCGCGCTTCAGCCTGCGCGTCGAGTTGAGCCCCCTGGGGGCACGCCGCTCCGACATTCCGCTCCTGATTCAGCACCAGCTGCGCAGGCTGGAGCTCGCCTTTCCCGCGCTGGAGCGCTTCGCCTTCGCTGGCCTCGATGGTCTGCGCCGCTACCGCGTCACGCCCGAGCTGGTGGAGAGCGCGATGATCCGCCCCTACCGCACGCACAGCCGCGAGCTCGAGGCCCTGCTGCTCGATGCTGCGGCGCACAGCCCACACGACTACCTCGATCTGCCCCACTCGGTCTCGGCCAAGAGTCTCCGTTACCTGCTCGACGAGGACGACGGAGCGTCGGGCGAGCGCGCTCGCCCCTCCAGCCTGGTCACGCCAGCCGATAGCTCGGGCGAGCTCCTGCGGGATGCGCGGCGCTACGACGAGGTCTCGCGGGACGAGCTCGAGCGGGCGCTCGCCAGCTCGGAGGGCAACGTGACCCACGCTGCCACGAACCTGGGCCTGAAGAACCGCTACGTGCTCCTGCGGCTCATGAAGAAGTTCGGCCTCGGGCGAGGCTGAACCCGTCGGCATCTCGCCGCCCACCCTCCCGCCGAGCTACCATGGCCGCCCATGGAGCCTGTGGCGCGCTGGGCGCCTCCCCCGAGGGTCGAAGAGTTCGTACTGGGCCGCCCGCTCGGGCGCGGCGGCATGGGCCAGGTGTATTCGGCGCGCGACACGCTGCTCGACCGGGAGGTCGCGCTCAAGTTCCTGGCCGTCGTCGATGCCCAGTCGAGCGCCCGCCGCCGCTTCGCTTCCGAGGCGCGCGCCATCGCTCGGCTCTCGCACCCCAACGTCGCGGGCATCTACCGCATCGGCGAATTCGAGCAGCGCCCCTTCCTGGTTTACGAGTTGGTGCGCGGTCAGGCCCTGTCCGAGTTGATGCTGCCGCTCGACTGGCGCCAGGTGCTCTCACTCGCCTGCGATCTGTGCGCCGGGCTCGCCGCCATCCACCGCGCTGGGCTGGTCCACCGTGACATCAAGCCCGCGAACCTGATGCTCGACGAGGAAGGAGTCGGCAAGGTCATCGACTTCGGCTTGGCGCGCCTGCGGCACGACACCACGCCGCCTCTGCCGAACGACGATTTCGCGCCGCTGTCCGAGCACCAGACGCGCGACGGCACGCTGGTAGGCACGCCGGCCTTCCTGCCGCCGGAGGTGTGGGGCGGCGGAGAAGCCGACGCCCGCTCCGATCTCTTCTCGTTCGGCCTCGTGCTGCGCGAGCTGCTCTTGGGAGATCGCGCCCGACGCCATGGCTCGATCCACACGCTGGCCGAAGGGGCGCGCCGTGGCTTCGATACGCTGCGCAGCGAGCGCCCCGACGTGCCGGCATCGTTCGCCCAGCTGATCGATCGCTGCCTGCGGGTGCTCCCGCTCGAGCGCTACGCGACCGCCGAGGCGCTCCTACCCGAGCTGCTCCTGCTGCGCGACGTCCTCTTGGGGGCGCATCTGGTGCAGCCCGTGCGCTCACGCGAGGCCGAGACGGTCGCCGCGTCACTCAGTCGCGTGTGGGCACGCCAGGACGAGTTCGTGGGCGAGCTCTACCGGCGGATGTTCGAGCAGCACCCCGACCTGCGCTCGCTCTTTCCGAACGAGCTGGCCGGGCAACAGAAGAAGCTGCTCCACGCGCTGCGCCTGACCGTCGAGGGACTGCGGCACACCGAGCG
>DATIDO010000116.1:0-7082 GCA_035456245.1 Polyangiaceae bacterium | reverse complement strand
GGCAGCCGCAGGAGCATGGGCTGGGCTGTTGCTGGTGCTGGGGCGCTGAGTCCCTAGTGGTCAGCCCTGCAAATAGGAGAAGGGCCCTGGGGTGTAGTCCCCGAGGGCCCTTTCTGATCACTGGGGCAGATCCCGTCGGTGTAACGCGATAGGTGCGCCGCATTCCGAAGCAAAACGTCACGCTTACCCCCAAGGACGTCAGCGATATCTTTGCCTACCCGCCTGAGACCGAGGCCCTCGAATATGGGTCGGGAGACGGTGCCGTATACGCCTTTTACAACCATGCAGATCGTGTGCTGGCCAGGAAGCTTGGGCTCGACACCTGGCCCTGCAAGGTAGGGATGACTCGGCGGGGGGACGGTACGAGCCGAGTGCTGCAAAACACGACGGCCTTCCCCTACACGCCGGTTTTTGCCCTCACACTCAGAACCGACCAGCCTTTGGCACTGGAGCGTCTCATGCATAGGGCTCTCAGTGGGCACCGAGTCCCGGGGGCCTTGGGCACTGAGTGGTTCCACACGAACATCCGTACCCTGGTTCGCATCTACAAGGAGGTAGTCGACCTCGTCGGATCGGAGCCCACCTCCGAGCCTGCACGTCAGGAGGTCTTTCAACCAGAGGCTCCGGAGCCCGACCTTGTGAAAGGGATCGGAGATTTGCTCCGGCTAAACCCGGGCTACAGACCGTTGTGAATCAGGCCAACTGCTTCCCACCCACGATGAACGTGAACTTCGACTGGTTCGTGGCGTCACCCGCCTCAACGTGCTCCCCCTGCCCCTTCTCCAGCTCCGCTAGGTGCCTGGCGAGGTCCGCCACGAGGCTCCACCTGCCATCGGCAGAGGCCAGGGCGAGGGCTTGGCTGAGAGCGCCGATGAGGGTCGGCGGTGGAGTCAGAGTGGAGTCATCGTGCACTTCCGGGGGTACGAAAGTGCAGATCTCGCGGGAATCAGGAGTCCTCGAAACCCCTGTGTTTTCCCTGCTTCCATTAAAAGTCCGCAGCTCTACCGACTGAGCTATCGACCCGAAGGGCGCCCCTCATAGCCGCTGGACCGGGGGCGTGCAACGTGCCCCGAATGCGCTGCGGGAACCGGCTCAGGCAGTCGGCCGCAACGCCGCCAGGGCCAAGTCACAGGTGCGCAGCAGCTCGGTCTCGCGCTCCTTGCCGACTGCCGCGCCCACGCTGAACAGCGCGAAGCCGACATAGTCGGACAACAACCGGCGCAGCGTCTGCTCGACGTCGGCCGAGTCGGCGATCAGTTCGGCATTCTTCGCGACGCGATCCGCATCGTAGCGGCCCTGGCTGTCGGGGCCCGCGCCCCGAAAGAGCATGTCGTAGAAGACGCCGGCGCCGACCGCGAAGGCGTCGAGACTCTGCCTCAGATCGCGCGCCACGCCTGCCTCGTTCGCGCAGCGGAAAGCCGCGGACAGCACGTCGTTGGCAGCCGAGGCAATCCCAGCCGAGCCGCCGGTCATGCGCGGCGGGTGCATCACCACGTGCTTCGACTGCACGAGCGCGTAGAGCTTCTTGATCGTCTCGAACTCGCCGAGCCCCGTCATGCGGCCCAGATCCCGGACGCTGGTGTTGCCGTCGACCAAACCGAGCAGCGCCATGTAGTGCTCCTGCGGGATCTCGTTCGACGGACCGCGAGCAGGCACGTGCTCGACGCTCGGAATCTTCTCCTCGAAGTACTTCATCTCGTCGAGGCGGGTCACCCCATCCATCAGCAAGCTGTTGATGCTGACCGACTGACGCGTCGCCAACTCACCATCGTCGAAGCCATCGAGAAAGAAGAACGTGCCATTGCCCACGTGCATGGCCCCCACCACCACCTCGGTGATCTGCTGACGAAAGCCCTCGTAGAGTGACTCGCGGCTCAGCAGGTTGCGCTCGATGGCAGCCTCGCCGAAGCGGCGACCGGCGGCCACGTCGGCCTCCAGAATGGCCAGCTCGGCCTCGCCCACGTGGCCGTAGCGGTACATGACCTGGCCCAGGCGCTCGTGCGTGTCCGTCGACTTCACGCCCAGTACGTTGCCCTGATCGATGAAGACGCGGCGAGCGACGGTACCGGTGTGAATGGTGAGCTCACCTCGCCAGCCAGTTTGGGCCAGCAAGGCAAAGATGTCGCAGATCGTGCCCGGCGCTGCGATCTCACCGGCCAAACGGACCAAGGCTCCATCGCCCGCGTCGACCAGTCCGTCCTCGCCGGTGTAGCGCATCAGCACCACGTGAGCGGGCGAAGGCAGCAGCCGGTAGGCGCCTTCGTGCTGACGCATTCGTTGGCCGGCGGCAGGACCAATGGGGTGAGCCACCCCTTGGCCGTCGACCCGGATCAACTCGTCGCGCGGATCCTTCATCGCCGACTACCTTACCAAAACGCCGGCTGGGTGGCGAAATTCGCCGGCGAAGGGTGCTGCTGGCCGCAGTCGGTTGGCCCGAAGTGGCTAGTGGCTACGCGCCCACTTACAGAAGTTCGGCCACGCTGGTGCCGAAGATCCGCTCCAGCTCGGAGAGCACCCGATCACTCGGCCGCACGCGCCTCGGCAGCGCCAGAACCGCCTGGGATCCCAGCGGTAGTTCGAGCACCACCTCCACCGGGCAGTCACCCGGCGCATCGTCGAGCGTCCGCCGCAGGGCCTCGAGTTGACGGGAGCCCGTGCTCTCGAGCGAGAGCGTGATGTTGACGCGCGAGGTGGCGGCCAGCACCGCGTCCGCGAGGGGCTCGATCGAGTCGACGAACAAGGTCGGTTCGCGCTCTTCCTCCGGCTCGTCCGACTGGGGAAAGCTGACCTTGCCCTTCACCAAGATGGGCTCACCACCCTGCAAGAGGTGGGCATAGGTGTCGATGCGGTCCCCTCGCAGCTTGGCCTTCACGCGGCCGTGCATGTCCTCCACCTCGAAGAACGCAGCCTTGCCGGCGTTGCCCTTCTTGAACAGGCGCTCCTGGTAGTTCTCGATCATCCCGGCCACGGCCTGCGCCGACCAACCCTCCACGTCCTTCAGCTCGGCCGTCGGCAGCGCGCCCACCCGCGACAGCTTGTTGCCGTAGCGGGTCAGCGGGTGCCCCGAGACGTAGCAGCCGAGCGCTGCCTTCTCGCGGCGCAGTAGCTCCAAGCGGTCCCAGGGATCCGTGTCGGGGTACTCGTCGGCCGAGCTGGTCGAATCGCCGCGCTTGGCCGCCCCCTGATCGAAGAGCCCGAACAACGTCGACTGCCCCACCTCACGGTCGCGCGTGGCCGCGCGCGCTCGCTCCAAAGCTCGGTCCACCGCCGAGAGAGCGCGCGCACGATGGATGCCGATCGGTTCGAGCGCGCTGTCGAAGGCGCCGCATTGCACGAGCGCCTCGAGCACCGCCTTGTTGAGGCGCTTGCCGTCCACGCGCGACGCGAAATCGAACAAATCGCGGTACGGCCCGCCCTCGCGGCGTGCTTCGAAGACACTGGTCAGCGCGGCACCACCCACGCCGCGGATCGCGCCGAGGCCGAAGCGGATGCGCGGGCCGTACGGATCCTTCAGCTTGCCCGTGCCCTTGATACGGCCCTTGCCGTCCGGGTGGTCGTAGACGACCGTGAAGTCCGTCTCGCTCGCGTTGATGTCGGGCGGCAGCACGCTCACGCCCCAGGCGCGCGCCTCGGCGATCGTACGCACCACCTTGTCGATCTTGTCCTTGTCGGTCGTGAGCGCGGCGGCGAAGAACTCCGTCGGATAGTGCGCCTTCAGGTAGGCCGTCTGGTACGTGATCAGCGCGTAGGCAGCCGAGTGGCTCTTGTTGAAGCCGTACGAGGCGAAGCCCTCGATCTCGTTGAAGATGCTCTCAGCCTGCCCCGGATCGACGCCGTTGCCCTTGGCGCCGTCGATGAACATGGCCTTCTGCTTGGCCATCTCCTCGGCCTTCTTCTTGCCCATCGCGCGGCGGAGCAAATCGGCGCCGCCCAGCGAATAGCCGGACAGCTTCTGGGCGATCTGCATCACCTGCTCCTGGTAGACGGGCACGCCGTAGGTCGGCGCCAGCACGTCGTCGATCAGCGGGTGCAGCTTGCGCGTCTCTTTGCGGCCGTGCTTGGTGGCCACGAAGTCTTCGACCATGCCGGTGCCGAGCGGACCGGGGCGGTAGAGCGCCACCACGGCGACGATGTCCTCGAAGCAGTCGGGGCGCAGCTGGCGCAGCAGCTGCTGCATGCCGCTCGATTCGAGCTGGAAGACGCCCGTCGTTTCACCGCTGGAGACCAGCTGATACGTTGGCCGGTCGTCGAGCGGCAGATCGGAGACGCGCAGCGGCTTGCCCTTTCGATCGGGGCGCGCGTTCACCAGACGTTCCGCGACGTCGATGACGGTCAGCGTCTTCAGACCCAAGAAGTCGAACTTCACCAGGCCGGCGTCTTCGACGTCGTTCTTGTCGTACTGGGTCACCAGCGAGGAGTCGCTGAGGAACACCGGCACGTGATCGGAGAGCGGCCCCTCGCTGATCACCACGCCGGCCGCGTGCATACCCGCGTGGCGCGTCAGGTTCTCGAGGCGCTGGCTCTGATCGACGAGCTCGGCCATGCGCGGATCGGCGTCGACCAGGCTCTTCAGCTTGGGTTCCATGCCGAGCGCCTCGGCGATGGTGGCCGTCTTGCCCTGCCCCAGATCGGGGACGAGCGAGGCGATGCGCTGGGCCTCCGGCGCCGGGATGCCCATGGCTCGCGCGACGTCCTTGAGCACGCTGCGGGCCTTCAGGTTCTGGAAGGTCGCGATCTGACCCACGCTCGTGGAGCCGTACTTGCTCGAGACGTATTCGATCACTTCCTCGCGACGCGACATGCAGAAGTCGATATCGAAGTCCGGCATGCTGACGCGTTCCGGATTCAGGAAGCGCTCGAACAGCAGATCGTACGGCAGCGGATCGATGTCGGTGATGCCCAGCGAGTAGGCGACGAGGCTACCGGCACCCGAGCCGCGGCCCGGTCCGACCGGGATCCCCCGCGCCTTGGCCTCGCGGATGAAGTCCCAGACGATCAGGAAGTAGCCCGGGTACTGCATGCGCGTGATGACGTCGATTTCGATCGACAGGCGCTCGCGGTACTTCGACTCGTCGACGGGCTGGCCCATCTTGCGAAAGTGCTCGAAGCGAGCCTCCAGACCGCGCTCGCTCTCCTTGCGGAAGAAGCTGTCGATGGTCTCCCCGGCCGGCACCGGGAACTTCGGCAGCATCGGCACGCCCAGGGTGAGCGAGAGGCCCGAACACATCTCGGCGACCCGCACGGTGTTCTGGATCGCCTCGGGCAAGCTCGAGAAGACCTTGGCCATCTCGTCCGGGCTCTTCAGGTACATCTCGCTCGAACCGTGGTGCGAGCGCAGCGCCTCCTCGTAGGTACGCCCCTTCCGCACGCACTCCAGGTACAGGTGCGCCGCGGCGTCGTCCTGATTCATGAAGTGAACGCAGTTGGTGGCGACCAACGGCAGATCCATGCGCCGCGCTTGTTCGACCAAGATGCGGTTGAGAATCGGCTGTTCGGCGAAGCCGTGGTCCTCGAGCTCCACGAACAGCTGACCGGGCTCGAACAGCTCCCGCAGGCGACCCAGCGAGCGCTCGCCCGCCTCGGGACCGAACTCCAGGATTTGCTGCGGGACCACGCCGCCCATGCAGCCGGTGAGCGCGACCAAGCCGCGAGTCCGACCGTCCAGTGCGTCCAGCAGGATCGCGGGTTGGTCGGGGTTGGCGCTCTGGGTGTGCCCGTCGGACACGAGCTGGACCAGGTTCTTGTAACCCTCGTTCGTCGCAGCCAGGAGCAGCAGGTGGTCGACCTGACCGCCCGGCGACCGCGCTACGTTCAGCTCGGCGCCGAGGATGGGCTGGACCCCCTCCCCCTTGCACTTTTTGTAGTGCTGGATGGCGCCGAACATGTTGTGGCCATCGGTCATGGCCACCGCCTTCATGCCGAGCTCCTTGGCGCGCTTCGGCAGCGAGCTCAGCCGCACCGAGCTGGTCAGGAAGGAGTACTGCGTGTGTACATGCAGATGAACGAACTCGGCCGCCACGGCCCCCGGCCTACCACGATGCGTCCGACAGCGCGCCCCTTCGCCTGATGGCCCGGCGGTGCTAGATCCGCGGCGCGATGTCCCACCACCCCACCGACTTCCAGGGCTCCATCATCGACGCCGTCCGCGAGGCCATCGAGGGCAAGGTGCCTGATTCCCGCGCCGAGGTGGACGGTGGCAACGGCCACTACACCATCGTCGTCACTTCACCCGTCTTCGCCGGCAAGAGTTCGCTCGAGAGTCAGCGGCTGGTCTACTCGGCCATCGCGCACCTCATGAAGGGCGAGCTGGCCCCCGTGCACGCGGTCGACAGCCTCAAGACGCTGGTCCCGGCTCGAAGCTGAGCAGGGTTCCGTCCTTCGTGTAGGTGGATCTGCCACCATGCTCGTGGCGAATCCGGCAAATTCGCCACGAATTCAGCTTGGTCAGCTATTGCTCGCACGACAATAGTTAGTTCCAGGCTAATTTTCCCAGAATCCGAGCGAGTCGCGCCGAGTGGATCCAGATTGCGGTCAACATCCTCTTACCCCGAGGTCTTGACCATGCGCACTACTCATCGATTCCTAGTTGCTTGGATGCTGACCGGCGGCCTTTCCCTGGCCGGATGCGTCGAGCCACTCGATTCCGACGGCTTCGGCGGCCAAGGAGGCGACGATTCCGGTGAAGGCACCGGTGGAAGCACGGGCGGCGCGACGGGCGGCAGAACAGGCCACACCGGCGGCTCCAATACCGGCGGCGTAGGCACGGGCGGCAACAGTACCGGCGGCGCCGCGAGCAACGGAACCGGCGGCGAAGTGGGAACCGGCGGTTCTCCGAGTGGTACCGGTGGCTCCGAAGCGGGAACTGGCGGCGCTGGGACCGGCGGATCCGAGGCTGGAACCGGTGGCTCCGAGGCTGGAACCGGCGGCGCGGAGACTGGAACCGGTGGCTCCGAAGGCGGCAACGAAGCGACCGGCGGCGCCACCGGCACGGGTGGAAGCAGCGGATTGCCCGAGAACTGCCTGAATCTGCCCCGCTACACGAACTCCGGCGAGTTCAACACGACCGAGGCCCGGTGCTTCAT
>DATIDO010000115.1:0-7914 GCA_035456245.1 Polyangiaceae bacterium | reverse complement strand
CGGTCGCGCGAATCTGATCCTTCGTCTGTTCGTTCATTTTCATGACCTCCTATTCATGAAGACGAGGACCTCGCCGAAAGGACGCAACGGCCAGCTCAGGATTTCGCTGCCGCCGTCGAGTCGCTCGCGCATGCCGGAGCTGCGACCGATAGCTCGGCGTCGGAGAAGAACCGGCGCCGGGCCCAGAGCGCCACGTTCACGAGGCCAATGAGCACCGGAACCTCGACGAGTGGCCCGATGACGGCCGCGAATGCGGCGCCGCTGTGAATGCCGAAGCTGGCAATGGCGACGGCGATGGCCAGCTCGAAGTTGTTCGATGCCGCCGTGAACGAGAGCGTTGCCGCCTGCTGGTAGTCGGCGCCGACGCGCTTGCTCATGAAGAACGAGATCGCGAACATCACCACGAAGTAGACGAGCAGCGGCGCCGCGATGCGGAGCACGTCGAACGGCAGCTGCACAATCGCCTCGCCCTTGAGCGAAAACATCACAACAATCGTGAAGAGCAGCGAGACGAGCGTGACCGGCCCGATGCGTGGCAAGAAGCTCTTCTCGTACCAGTCGCGGCCCTTGGCGCCCGCGAGGACGCGCCGTGTGAGGAAGCCAGCAGCAAAGGGGACGCCCAGGTAGATGGCGACGCTCTGGGCGATATCCGCGATCGTGATGTTCACGATCGCGCCATCGAGGCCCAGCCACGTCGGCAAGAGTGTGGCGAAGAAGTAGGCGTAGACGGAGAAAAACAGGACTTGGAAGATGGAGTTGAAGGCGACGAGACCTGCGCAGTACTCGGTGTCGCCCTTCGCCAGGTCGTTCCAAACGATGACCATCGCGATACAGCGCGCGAGGCCGATCAGGACGAGTCCGATCATGTACTCGGGCTTGTCGTGCAGGAACACCACGGCGAGACCGAACATGAGGAGCGGGCCGATGACCCAGTTCTGCACGAGCGAAAGCGTCAGCACGCGCTTGTTTCGAAAGACCTTGCCCAGCTCTTCGTAGCGGACCTTCGCGAGCGGCGGATACATCATCAACACGAGACCGATCGCGATGGGGATCGAAGTCGTCCCGACGCTCATCCCGTTCAGCGCGGTCGTGAAGCCCGGAGCGACGAAGCCTAGGGCGATGCCCAGCGCCATCGCCGCGAAGATCCACAGGGTCAGATAGCGATCGAGGAACGAGAGCTTGCCGAGCAAACCGGCTTTGGCGTGGGTCATGAGAGGTCTCCCTTTTCGTGCGTTCAGCGCGCCCAGCCTTCGCGCTCGACGAGCTCGGCGATGCGCCCGCGGATCTCCTCGCGAATCTCCCGCACGCGCTCGACGGGCTTTCCCTTGGGATCCTCCAGTGGCCAGTCGTCGCGGCGCAGGCCGGGAACGGCCGGGCAAGCCTCTCCGCAACCCATGGTGATGAGCATCGAGGCGGTCTGCGCGAGCTCGTCCGAAAGGAACTGCGGCTTCACCTCGGACAAGTCGATGCCGACCTCCTGCATGGCCGTCAGAACTTCTGGATGCACGCGCGTGCCGGGGGCGGTACCGGCCGAGATGCCGCGAACCTTGCTGGAGTCAGCCAGGGCGTTGAACCAGGCGGCCGCCATCTGCGAGCGGCCAGCGTTGTGGATACAGGCAAAAAGAACGTGCTTCATTGATGGTCCGATTGTTCGTTGGGGCACGGGGAGCGTGCAACGGGGAGCCCATCTACGGGCGGGTTCCTCCGAAAAAACTCGATGTAGTCGAGCAAAAAAAGGGGTCAGCAACAGCCACTCTTGCCGCGCTTGCAGCAGTCTTCCCACAGGTAGTCGGTGAGCCCGCGAATCATCGCGAAGTCCGGCAGGTAGTAGTGGAAGGTTCCTTCTAGCCGAGTCGTGAGCAGGCCGGCCTCCACCAGGCGCTTCAGGTGGTGACTGAGGGTCGATGCCGGCACATCGACGTGGGCCTGGATCTCGCCCGCCGCGGTGCCCTCGGTGCCGCCCTGCACGACGAAGCGCAGCACGGCCAACCGAACCGGATGGTTTAGGGTGGAAAGCTGCTCTGCGTGACGCTCCAACCTGTTCGACACGGCCTATTTCTAATCTTTTGGAAGAATGGAGCAAGCTCTATTTCCAAAAAACTCGAAGCCTCGACGGGGCATTTCCCGCTGATTTCGCCCTGCACCGAGCTCGTTTGGCCGCCCGCTCGCTCGTCCGCCGGCGCCCTTTCGGACAGGCGCTCAGCGAATCGGCTGAGGCCCCGAGCACTTCATGGTCGCGGCCTTCGCGTCGGCGGCCGATTGCTTGGTGTAGGCGTACGGCACGCTGAACACGGTTCCACCCGTGTCGCGATAGGTCGCCGACGTCGTCCCGGCGTAAACATTGCCTCCGTCGATGGCGATACCGGCCGTGCCGTTGCCGTCCGTCTGACGCCAGTGGGGACGCGACGAGTTTTCGAAGTAGTTGCTCTCCACCCGCGCCTCGGCGTCCACCTGCGCGGTGATGCAGAAGTAGCCGATGTTCAGCCAATAGTTGTTGAAGAGGTGCACCTTCGACGGCTCACCGCCAATCTTGGGGTTGCGCCCGTTGCCGTTGTCGAACCAGTTGTGGTGGTAGGTGACGCGCGCGTTGTCGATGAAGTTCACGTACGAGTGCCTGCCGCCGCATTGGTAGGCGGTGCGCCCGTTGAAATGGACGTAAGAGAGCGTGATGTAGTCATCGAGGCTGGTGAGGCTGGCGCTACCGATGTCGACGTAGCCATCGCTGATCTGCTCGAGACGCAGGTGATCGAGCCAGATGTGCTTGGAGTTCTCCAGCGTGATGCCGTCGCCGGCTTCGACGAGGTGCGGGTTGATGTCGTGGATGCGCAGGTTCCGGAGGATGATCTGCGAGCTGCCCGACAGGCTGAGTCCCGCCCCACGAATGGCAGCACCGTCGCCGTCACCGACGCCGATGACCGTCTTGTTCGACTTGACCGTCAGGCGCTGCTCGTAGCGGTAGCTCGTTCCGCTGTGCTCGCCGGAGTCACACGTGGCCGACACGCGCGGGTTGTCGATCTGGACGCCGCTGCCATTGTCGCAAGTCGTGTTGTCGACGCACACGACGACGCCACCACGGTTCGCCGTGCGGAAGTCCATGTCCTTCATCACGTACAGCACACGCGGTGAGCTGTCTGCCAGGTAGCCAGCCAGCTGCTCCTCGGTCGTGACCAAGATCGGCTCGACATCGCCACCGCCCACGGTCCCGCCGTCCATCGAGGCATAGCCCACGGGCTCGTCGTCGAGCCGAACGTTGCAGCCATTGTCCGGAAGGTTGGGTAGTCCTCCCGTGCCGCCACTGCTCCCGCCCGAACTCGTGCCCCCCGAGCCACCGGTGTCGCTGCCACCCGTCGCGCTACCACCACTCGCCGCGCCGCCCGTCGAGGCCGCACCGCCGGTCGCTGCACCACCGGAGCCGCTCGCCCCGCCCGTCGAGGCTCCACCCGGGGCGCCGTCGGATCCGGCGCCTGCCCCATCCAGTCCATCTGCCTCGGCGCCCGAGCAGCCAGTGGCAGCCCCCAGAATCAGCGGGAACCAAACCAAGTGGGAAAGCGATCGACGGATGGGCGCCATGGACACCCGGTTGCGTTACCGGGCGGAGACCCTCCAAAAATCGGCGCGGGCGGCCTCAGCCCGGAACCACCAGCTCGTACTCGCCGAGGTTCTCGCGGCGCCCGCCGCGCATGGCCACCACTCGGAAGATGGTTCGCGGGCTCTGCTCCAACGCCATGCGGAACAGCGTGGCGTCGCAGCAGGCGTAAACGGCACCATCCGTCGGATCGACCTTCAGATCGCGCAGCGTCTTCACGTGACCGAGCTCCGGCAAGACGATCTCCAGATCGACGCTCTCCACGTCGAACAGGCGGAGTTCGGCGCGCTGCACGACGACCTCGGCGCCCGGCTCGGGAGGCTGGGCGACGACCGTCCCGGGCACGCCGAGGTCCCGAAGGTCCACACGCCTGCCGGCCGCCCGCATCTCCGCGAGCTCCTCGGCGGTCAGGCTCGGGTGCAGCATGCCCAGCTTGGTGATGTGCTGCGTGAAGCGAACCAACCTATCGAGGAAGGCAATCTCTGCCTGGAGAGTCGCGTCGGCGTCGAAGAGCAGCTCCTCGAAGTCGTCACGTTCCGCCTCTGTCATGACCCCACTCAGGTAGTCGTCGAGGCGGGCGAGCTCGCTGTGGGGGCCGGTCACGCGGCCCCCATCTTCGTCCCCAAGCACTCGCGCAGCGCGCCGAGCGCGCGGTGACGGATGACGCGAACGTTCCCCTCCTGCACACCGAGGCGCACTGCGATCTCTTGGCTCGACTCCTCGTCGACGTAGGCGTGACGGACGACCATGCGCGCGCGCGAGGAGAGCTGGCTCAGACAATCCTCGAGGAGCGCGACCTCGTCCGCGTTCTGCGCCGGCTGCTCTGCTTCCATGCAGGCCAAGCCATTCGCGTAGGCCTCCCAGAGGGTGTCACGACGGTCGCGCGTGCGCGCACGCTCGCGTGCCACGTTGCGACACACACCCAGGACGAAGCCACCGAAGCGCGCCGGCTCTGCGATGGCGCCAGCGCGCAACGCCTGGACCACGAGCAGCAGAACGTCCTGAGCGAACTCCTCCACGGCCTCGGCAGAACGCAGGCGCCTGCGGGCGAAGGTTCGTATGGCGGGAGCGAACCTCAGGCAGAGCTCGGCCTCCTGCGCCCGATCGCCCGTCGAGGCCGCTCGGACCTTCTCGCCCAACTCGGCCCACGCTTCGACCCGGGACGGTTCCTCCGAATCGGCGGGTTGGGGACTGGGGGGCGTCGCCTGCATTCGGCTCATCGTAGCAGAAGGGGCCCGCCTTCCCTGCCACCGCATTTTTCACCGTAACGGTTGGGCCGCCGGCGTCACTTGGGCCTGCAGAGGTATGACCATGACTCCCACCCCCGCTCTCGATTCCTATTTTCCTCGCCTCGGCTCCAGCGACTCGGAGCGCCGCCTACTGGCCTGGATCACCCTGGCGTCCGGTGTGCTGGCCCTGGCTTGCATGGCCGTCGGGCTCGATGCCGCTCACTACGATTTCGACGCCTTCTCCGAGCCCTCGCGCCTGCTCGACATGTCGGGTGTGAATCCGCGCAGCCTGCGCGCGTTCCTGTTGCTCGACATGTTCGGCTTCTACCTGCTGCTCGCGCCCCTCGTGCTGGCTTCGCACCGCTTCTTGGTCGGGCGCACTCCGTGGGCAGCGACGCTGACCGCCTGCGGCCTGGCCTATGTGCTCATTGGCTCGATCGGCGCCTCGATCCTGGCGGCTGCCTGGCCGTCCATCCTCGAAGCCCACGCGCTCGCCAGCCCTGCCGAAGCTCTCCAGCTGCGAGCGAACTTCTCGTTGTTCACCCAGCTCGTCTACGACGGCCTCTGGAACACGCTCGAGGTCTTGCTGGTCGGCGTCTGGTGGTCGGGCCTCGCGCTGGCCCTGTGGTCCACGAATCGCGCCTTTGCCTGGCTGACGTTGCTGACGGGCATCTTTCCGCTGCTGGACGGTGTTGCGGGGCTCTTCGCCATCGCTCCGCTGCACGAAGCGATGCTCACCGGCTACTCCGTCACCAGCATCGTCTGGCCGATCGCCCTCGGGACGGCGCTCCTGCGGTCGACTTCGGTGCGGGAGCGATTTCCCGCCCTAGCCTGAACCCGCGCTGGCCTCTCACCCGGGGCCTCCGATGCGACGGCCGAACCTCGTCGGCCGTCGTCGGAGACAGGGATGGCTCAGGCGACCGCGCTCTTGGTCTGCGCTGCCAGCCGCTCGTTGATCCAACCCACGATGTCATCGAGCACGCCTTCTTTGCCGATGTCATTCAGCAGATCGTGGAAGTGCCCCTCGTAGAGGCGGAGGGTCTTGTCCTTCGAGCCGGCATGGGCGTGAAAGTACTCGCTGCCCTTGGGGACGGTGGCCTTGTCCTCGGTGCCGTGCAGGATGAACACCGGCAGCTGGATCTGCTCGAACGAATCGTGGAGTCGCTCGTCGGCGCGGACCAGTGCGGCCACGGTGATGGCGGGCTGGACCTCTCCTTTGGTCAACGGATCCGCGTCGAGGATGGCCAGGGCCGCGGGGTCACGAGTGAAGTCCTTCATGTGCAACGTGAGCACCGGCAGCTTCGGCGCGACATGGCTGAGCCCCTTGATGGCAGAGAGGACGAAACCGGGCGCAGGAACCTGGAAGGCGAAGCTCTCGCAGATGAGGCCGGCGATCTCACTGGCATAGTCGAGCGTATAGGTGCACGAGACCACGCCGCCCGCGCTGTGCCCGAGCAGGTAGACCGGAAGTCCCGGGTGGCGCTGCTTGGCAATGGCAATCAGCCCCCGCACGTCGGCGACGTACTCGGCGATGTCCTCGACATAGAAGCGCTCTCCCTCGGACTTGCCTCGCCCACGCAGGTCGACGGCATACGTGGCGAAACCGCGCGCGCTGAGCTGCTCACCCGTCCAGACGTACTGTCCGCCATGGGAGTTCACCCCGTGACAAATCACTACGACCGCTCGGGGCGTCGTCTCGGGGCTCCAAGCCCTCATGTGAATCTTCACTCCACCCGCGCTCGTGAAATCTTCTTCTTGCATGACCGTGTCTCCCTCGCCCGACAGCGCTCGACCCTCTGGCGCTTCTCGCCCTCTTGCCGAGCAACTATCCCAGATCTACCGCCAAACCTCTCCGGGATCTTGGACGGGCGTCGGACGTGTATCACGTTCGTCCAACTCTCTTCATCGACCACGGCATGAGCGCTTTCGTCCTCCTGCCCTCTCGAATTCGTCACCTGACTTCGTGATGGTTCTGGTAGGATGCACTTTCGGCCTTCGAAGCAGAGGAGCTGCTGGTGCCCACCCTGGATGTCCGTTCGGTTTCGTCCCAGCCACTACCCCCCGCACCGGTCTCACCGATCAAGGCCAAGGACTCGCTCGGCTGCGCCATGTCCGAGCTGGCGGTCGACCACGTGCTTTCTGGCTCGGGGATGGTCTTCCGGCGCAAGGCAGCCGCTGGCGTTCACAAGAGCCACGTAACGACGCCGGCCCAGGATCGGGGACTCTTGATCGGCGTCTCGTTGGTCGATGGCCACAAGCGCAGCGGCGGCAAGCGCGGCGACCGACGCGAGCGCATGTTCGACACGGGTGACATCTACATCCGCGATTTCGAGAGCGACTACGAAGCCGACATGGATGGGGCTTTCGACTTCTTCCTGGTCGAACTGACGTCCGACTTCTTCGGCTCGGCGACGCGTCTCGTCGACCGTCCGCCCTCCGATCTGGCGCGCGTGCAGGCGAGCGCCGATCAGGTCCTGCGCCATCTGGCCTTGGCGCTGCTGCCCGCCCTCGCTCAGCCGGACGTGGCTAGCTCGCTGTTCGTCGAACAGATTTCGGTGGCCATCGGTGCCCACCTATTGCACCACCATCGCCCCGACGGTTCGACGCGTAGCAGCGGAACCCATCGATTGGGCGCACCAGCCATGCGGCGAGCCCAAGAGATGCTCGTGGAACGGCTCGACCAGCAGCCGTCACTGGAGCGAATCGCCGATGCTCTCGACATGTCGCGCAGCGCCTTCTTCGAATCGTTCCGCACGACCGTGGGGGTGACGCCGTACCAATGGCTGCTCTCCCAGCGCGTCGAGCGCGCGCGGCGCCTCCTGCTGGAAACGAACCTCCCGCTGATGGAGGTGGCCCTTTCCTGCGGCTTCTCGGATCAAAGCCACTTCACCCGCATCTTCCGCAGGATCGAGGGGCTCTCTCCGGGTCGCTGGCGTCGCAGCGCGCAGTGAGCCGGGTTCGTTCGCGGGGCCTGCCGGACGAACTCCGTGACTGGACGAATTCGTCGACCGGACGAACGTGATAGTGCCGCGACGAGTCTGCAAGATCCGTGGACGAGGCGCCGGATAGTTTGGCGAGGCGTTCGGCGCATGCGCGCCG
>DATIDO010000114.1:0-5928 GCA_035456245.1 Polyangiaceae bacterium | reverse complement strand
CAGAGCCACTACCTGCTCACCCGCGCCGGCGCGACCCGCGCCGGCGCGAAGAGCACCCTACTCAGGCGTGACTGTGCCGGGCGCCGTTCTCCAGTGAGCGCCGCACCAGCGCCTGCGCCTCCAGCTTGCCGTAGACCGGATCGGCGCCGAGGGTGCCCTCGAGCTCGTCCAGGTAGGCCGCGCTCGAGACGTGAACCAGCTGCTTCTTCGCCGCTTCGAGGCGCTCCCGAATGCTCAGGCGCTCGCTCTCCCGATCGTAACCGGGACGAGCCAAGAAGGCCTCGAGGCTCGCCACGTGCCGCCGCCAGAGAGCGACCTCACGCTGCTGCTTGGTCGCCAGTCGCGTCCGGTACCAATCGCTGGAGAGCAGCGCCTCGCGAGTGAAGAGCGCGCGGATTTCGGGATCGGCGGCGCGTTTTCCCTCGCAATGGCCGTAGGCCATGATGTGGAGCAGCACGCGCAGGGGCGGGCAAGCGTCCTCGATCGTGCCGTCCTCGAAGTACGCCAGGGCGCTCTTCTGCTGGGCCTCGACCAGGTTCTTCACCCCGTCGACGAAGCAGGCGAGATCCTGGGTCTCGGGCTGCAGCAGCTCGCGGTCGAACACGGCCGCCGGGTTGTCGAACACGCGCCCGAAGTACGTGTGCACGAAGCGCTCGGTGATGCGGAAGCCGAGGCGGCTGGCCTCGACGAGTTCACCCTCGTAGGTGAAGTCTTCCACCTTCTCCAAGTGGCCCGCGGCAATCATGCGCGTCGGATCCCGCTCTTCGGGGAACAGGCGGCACCACACCTCGGGAACCAGCAGGCTGACGTCGTGGTCGACCCTGCAGTTCGGCCCGATCCAACCCGCCGCACTGGAGAAGCCGGCGTAACCGGTCAGCAGCATGCTGACGAGCGCGTTGTTCAGATCGGCGGTGGCCGTGATGGCGTTGAAGGGGCCCTTGGTGAGCGCGCCCTCGGACCCGGCGCCTGTGGTGCTCGGCGATTTGCCGGTCACCGAGCAGACGTAGTCCATGAACAGCTCGGGCAGCTCCTGGTAGTGGATGGGCCCGTACACGCACAGCGGGCGGATCCTCTTGCCGTCCTGCTCGTCCGGCGGATTGTTGCGGCGCCCGCTGAGCACGCTGATCACCGGGAAGACCACCGCCTGGTTCGCCGGGGTGCGGCGATAGAGGCGCGCGCCCAGATCGGCCAGGTAGCGATCGATCGGGCGCTGCACGTCCGGTCGCACCTGCAGGTAGCGCGGGTTCTTGGTGGGCTTGCCGCCGACGATGCGCGGCTTGGCCGAGCAGATGTTGAAGTTGTCCGACGTCTCCGCCTTGACCAGGTGGTCCTTCATCGGCTGGGTGAAGAGCTGGAACAGATCGACCCGCTCCACCGCCTCACGGGCGTCCCCGGCGCTCAGCGGCTGGAAGTTCGAGACGAACAGCCCCGGATCGCTCATGTCCTTCTCCGTCTGCTTGTCGTAGCCGGGGTGGATGGCGTCGTCGGGCCGCTGGAACAGCCGGAACTCGCAGTTCTCCGCCAGCTTCAGGCTCTCGTGCCCCGAGTACTCCGCCGGTAGGCCCGGCAGCTGACGGCGCGGCACGATGGTGCTGGCGGTGATGTCGTCCTCCATCTGCACCTTGGCGGCAGCGATGAAGTCCTGACGGAGCTTGTAGGTGCGCCAGGCGCCGTTCTTCCACAGGCCCACGCGCAGGTAGGAGCCGACCAGCGGACGCCCCTGCAGCTTCAGCTCGTGGCCGGGCGCGCCGTTGACGATGTCCACCGAGAAGCGAGAGCGCCAGTCGCTACCCCACTCGTGCCGGTAGAAGCGCTTGATGGCGAAGACGATGGCGCGGACGTGGTTGGGGATCGCCCGCACGAACTCGTTGTGCTCGGCCGTGTACACGCTGTCGTTCGGCGTCAGCAGCTTGATCACCGAGCCGAGGGAGCGGCGCTCCGACAGCAGCGCGCGGCCCGGATCACGCGGGTTCTCCGTGGACCCGGGGCGGAAGGCGCCCGAGTAGTCGCGGTCGATGATCGAGGCGACCTGCGCCATGTCGGCGTCGAAGTCACCGACGTAGATCGGACCGTAGAGCACCGCGTCGGTGAGGCTCTTGGAGATCTCGCTCTTGCCGCCACCGCTGACCGTGCAGGGCTTGTGGCAGAAAGTGCCCTCCGGAACCGTGCCGATCAGCCGGAAGCTGGGCGCCGAGGGGTGCTTCTCGAGGTGCACCTTGTAGCCGCCCGGATACATGTAGACGTGGTCGGGCAAGATGCGCAGCGACTGCTCCTGGCCGCGGAAGGTCCAGGTCACCTTCTGCTTGCTCAGATCGAACGCCATGTCCTCGGGCAGGATGTGCACGTTCGAGAAGCGCTTGTCGGTCGCGTAGCCCGACTCGTGCACGGTGACCGTGTCACCGAGCAGCGCCACCGCCTCGGCGAAGTGGTAGTCGCCGCCGACGATGCGCGGCTCCGGCAGGAAGGCAGAGCCCAGGTTGTAGGCCGCGAAGGCCAGCGCGCCGCCGGCGTGCTCCTCTTCGGCCAAGCCGGCCAGGTTGGCCGACAGACCGATCTGGGTCTTCACTTCCTTCTTGCAGTAGCCGAAGTAGTTGTCGGCCAGGATGGTCACCATGATGCCGCGCTCGTCGCGCAGCGTGATCTTGAAGGCGCCGCCGCCGTTGTAGAGCTCGTCGGCGTCCACCCAGCACATGCCCTCGGCCTTCTGGCGATCCGTGGCCGCCGAGACGTGGGGCAAACCGAGATCCTTCTTCTTCAGCCCGCGCAGGTGCGGCGCCAGGATCACGCAGCCGGTGTGTCCGGTCCAATGGGCCGTGTCGAGCGCGGCGTCGTTCTCGGGCAGGTTCGGATCGCCGGCGTTGCCGAAGATGCTCTCCACGAAGTCGAGGTTGGACACCAAGCCGCCGGGGGCGAAGAAGCGCACCTCCATGCGCTTCTCGGGGCGCACGCCCGGCACCTCCGGGCACACCAACGGACGCATCAAGAGCGAGACCATCGTCTCGGCCGGGCGCGCCCAGTTCTTGGCGAAGGGCAGCGCCATCAGATCGGCCGGACACTGGAAGGCGGCGCGCAGCAGACGCGCGTAGGTCACCAGCGGCACGGCGAACTTGTCGGCGGGCACGGGCAGGCCGAAGTCGGCGACGTGGAACACGCCCTGGGTCGTGCGCCTGTCGTTGATCGGGTTGTGCAGGACGCCGTTGTCCAGGCGGTAGCTCGACACCTCGCGGTTGTGGAACTCCTTCTCGCCCTCGGGCAACGACAGCTGGCGAGCCAGCCCGTAGCGATCGAGCACGACCGTCTGCGTCGGCAGCTCGACGCGCTCACCGACCGAACGCAGCACGTCGTCGAGGAACGCCTGCACGCGTGCGTCCGCGGGCGCGTGATGACCCGTGAGCAGACGGCTCTGCTCGGCGTAGCGCTGGAACAGATCTCCAGCGATTTCGAGCACACTTTCGTCCTCGACGCTGCGCGGCACATCGAAGCCCTGCGCGGCCAATTTGACGATGATGCTCCGATGTAGGGCGCCCGCATCCACGCGAGCGACGCTGCCCGTATCGGTGAGACCCACTGAACGTTCCGTCGTTGCTCCAGTCATGGCGAGACCTTACGCCCGAGACCGAACATGTCGACGGGGCCGGACAGGTGTTGCGGGACCGTCACGCGCAAGATTCTCGCGTTTCGAATTCTCGATGCACGTGCGCGAGAACGAGCGCATGCTAGGCACTGCGAACGGACACCCGGCCGACTTTTTGGCTGCACACGCTGAACGCTCCCTCGACGGATCGACGCGCGAACGAGAGAGGTGTGCGTAGCCGGCGCGAGAGTTGCGCATTCCCTGCTCGATGCGCTTTTCGCACGCAAAGGTTGCGTTGCGACATTTTCTCCGGCCCCGGTGAAACACGCTTCCGCGCGGAAGAGCACGGAAGAGCTCGGTCGCTCAGAAGCGCCGTTCGACACCGAGTCCCATGTACGGACCATCGGCGCCGATCTGCGTGGGCTCGGGGTACGGCGGCACCGGGTAGACCTTCTGGTGCGTGCCACCCGCGCCGAGGCTCACGCGCGCGAACCAAGTCCCCGGTCCGCCCGTGCCCACCATCAGCTTCTTCAACCCCGCTTCGACGAAGTAGTAGCCGCTGTCTCCACCGCCGCCCGCGCTCGTGACCTTCAGGCCGTAGGCGACAGGCACCTCGAAATCGAGGCGAAAGCTGCCGAACACGGGCTGATCGGCCACGACCGCGCTGCTGCGGATGCGCACCATCAAGCCATCCTCGGCGCCGACGCGCAGGATCGGGGTCAGCAAGAAGCCCACCCGGGGAGCGCCACTCAGCGGATGGTTGGCCGTGCCTGCACCGAAGCCGAAGCCCACCTCCATCCAGCGAAAGGACGCGCTCGGCGCGACGTAGGTCTCGAGTGCAGGCGGCGTGGATGCCTCACCGGAGCCACCGATCGGCGGAGCGAACGGCTCGGCAGCGGCGCGCAGATGAAAGCGCTCGGTGACGTGGATGCTGACGAAGCCTTCGAACAGGAAGCCCGAGGTGTCGCCGTTCAAGCCGAGCCACGGCTTCACCGCAGCGCCGAAGGCCCAGGTGTAGTCGGCCAACGCGGGAGAGACGAGCGAGTTGGTCGGTTTCGACTTGGTGCGGTACGCGCAGTCACCCACGGACACCGGCTCGTTGAGAGCCACGCTGACCCAGTAGGTCTTGCGGTTCACGCGCTGGATCCGCCCGACCACGATCTCGTCGCCCCGCGCGTCCAAAAAGGCCACGGTCGCACCCGCCGCCAGCCGGTCGCCCACGTCGCGCGTGATGACGACGCGCCCCTCGTCGCTCTCCAGCACGCAGCCCACGCGCACCGCGTCGCGGTCCAGTGATTCGTAGAAGAGCGCCTGCTCTGCGGCGGCGCTCTGGGCATCGTGCTCGCTGGCGTCAGCGTCCTTCGATTCCGTTGGCTCACTCGCTTCGGCGTCGTCCTTTGTCTCCTTGGAGGTCTTCGGCTCCTTCGGCTCCTTGGAGGTCTTCGGCTCCCTCGGCTCCTTCGGCTCCTTCTGGGTCGACTCGTCGTCAGGGACCTCCAAGGCGCCGCGGCTCGGCAGCTCCTCGGCGTGCGCGCTCGACACTCCCAGCCCTGCTGCCAGGGAAAGACACGCGAGGGCGATGTGACGCTTGGTGGATGGCTGTGACATGCCCCCAAGCTGCCAACTCGCGGCGCGCTCGGGCACTGCAAGTCATTTTGCCGGGGGGTCTGCAGCGCCAATTGAGCGGCAGCGCCGACTCGGGCGCCGCTCTCTCAGCTCAGGGCGTGGGAATCGCGCTGTAGATCGCGCAGGCGTCCGGGCATTCCCACACGCCGCCTTCGCCGCCTTCTCCGGCTCCACCGCCGTAGGCGCCGCCGCTACCGTCGGCCCCACCGGTCGCCGCGGTTCCCCCGGTAGCAGTGGCTCCGCCTCCGCCATCTTCTGCCACGCCGTCGCAGGCAGCCATCGTCGTCGAAGCGACTGCCGCCTGCAGGGTGAAGGCGGCGACTCGACCGAGTCGGCGTCCTCGACGGAGATCGGCCGGGGCCTCGCGCTTGCCCAGCTGGGCCGAGCAGAAGGGACACTCGGAGTCCTCCAGGCTGACGTGGTGATCGCAGATGGGGCAAGGCAGGAAGGACATGGTGGGCTCGGTGGTGGGGGTTGGCTGGGGGGCTGGGAACTAGGCGGTGGGCGCCGCCGCACCGGCGGATTCGGAGGCGGTGGGCATCGATTCGAGGATCAGCTCGAACGTACCGTGATCGAACGGATCTCCGGGCGCACGGCTCGTCTGCACCAGGCGCTCGCGCTGGCCGCGTTGGGCGAGCGTGAGGGCGCGGTGGTGGCAGTAGGGGTTGTTGCCGGCTCGACCGAACAGCGAATGAGCCGTCCAGGTGCAACCGCCGCGGCACACGCTG
>DATIDO010000113.1:0-2098 GCA_035456245.1 Polyangiaceae bacterium | reverse complement strand
CCGGGGGCTGCTCGGGGTGGCTCGGCCGAGCACGACGGCGTCACCTACTGGTTCTGCAACCCGAAGTGCCGTGAGAAGTTCGTCGGCAATCCGGAGCAGTATCTGCCCCACGCGTCGCACCAGCCTACGCCTCACCAGCCCACGCAACCCGTCCCCGTGGGAACGATCTGGATCTGCCCCATGGACCCCGAGGTCAGGCAGGATCACCCGGGCTCCTGCCCCAAGTGCGGCATGGCCCTCGAGCCCGAGCTGCCCAGCGCAGCCGACGAGGGACCGAATCCCGAGTTGATCGACATGCAGCGGCGCTTCTGGGTGTCAGCCGCTCTCAGCCTGCCCACGCTCGTCCTGGCCATGGCGGACATGCTGCCGGGTCAACCGCTGCGAGCTCTGATTTCCCCGGAGACTTCGGCTTGGCTGCAGCTGGTGCTGGCGACGCCCGTGGTGCTTTGGGGTGGCTGGCCTTTCTTCCAGCGTGGCTGGGCTTCGCTCGTCAACCGCCACCTGAACATGTTCACGCTGATAGCTCTCGGCACGGCTGCCGCGTTCGGCTTCAGCCTGGTTGCGCTGTTGGCTCCGTCCCTGTTGCCGCACGCGATGGGGCACGCAGACGCGCTCACCCACGAGCATGCGGCGCCGCTCTATTTCGAGTCGGCCGCCGTGATCATCACCTTGGTCTTGCTCGGCCAAGTGCTCGAGCTGCGGGCGCGGGCTGCCACCTCGGGCGCGATTCGCGCGTTGCTGGGTCTCACCCCCGAGACGGCTCGTCGCGTCGAGGCGGATGGAGCGGAGCGTGACGTGCCGCTCGACAGCGTGATCGTCGGCGACCGCCTGCGTGTGCGTCCGAGCGAGCGCATTCCGGTCGACGGTGAGGTGCTGGAGGGGCGCAGCTCGGTGGACGAGTCGTCCATCACGGGTGAGCCGGTCCCCGTGGAAAAGGTAACCGGGGCGTCGCTGACCGCGGGCGCGATGAACGGCAACGGTACCCTGGTGATGCGTGCGGAGCGGGTGGGGCGAGACACGCTGCTCGCGCAAATCGTCGCGCTGGTGGCCGAGGCACAACGCAGCCGAGCGCCCATCCAGAGGCTGGCCGACCGTGTGTCTTCCTGGTTCGTTCCGGCCGTCGTGCTGGTGGCGGTGGTGACGGCGGTCGCGTGGGGCCTGCTCGGCCCCGAGCCACGGCTGGCGCACGCGCTGGTCAACGCCGTGGCCGTGCTGATCATCGCTTGCCCTTGCGCGCTCGGCCTGGCGACGCCGATGTCCATCCAGGTGGGGACCGGCCGGGGCGCTCGCGCCGGAGTTCTCATCAAGAGTGCCGAGGCGCTCGAGATGCTGGAGAAGGTCGATACGCTGGTGCTCGACAAGACGGGCACGCTCACCGAGGGAAAGCCGAGCTTGGTCGCAGTCGCGGCCGCTGCGGGCTTCGACGAAGCGCGAGTGCTCGGACTGGCGGCGTCGCTCGAGCTGCACAGTGAGCACCCGTTGGCTGCGGCGATCGTGGGAGGTGCGCGGGAGCGCGGGCTGATCATCGCCGAGCCCGAGCAGTTCGAGGCCATCGTGGGCCGCGGCGTGATGGGGCGAATCGACGGAACCGAGGTCGTGCTCGGGAACTCGGCGCTCCTGCGCGAGCGCGGAATCGAAGCGAGCGACTGGGCAGAGCGGGTGGACGCGGAGCGAGCGGAGGGGCGCACCGTCGTGTTCCTGGCCGCAGGCGCGCACCTGGCGGGGCTCTTGATCATCGAGGACCGGCTCCGGGCGACCGTGTCCGAAGCGCTCGAGCGGCTGCGCGCCGAGGGGCTCCGCATGGTGCTCTTGACCGGCGACAACGCCATCACTGCGAGCGCCGTAGCGAGGCGACTGGGAATCGAGGACGTGCGCGCCGACGTGCTCCCGCATCAGAAGCACGCGGTCATCGCCGAGCTGAAGGCGGCCGGGCGTCTGGTCGCGATGGCCGGTGACGGTACCAACGACGCGGCGGCGTTGGCCGAAGCGCACGTGGGCATCGCCATGGGCACCGGCACCGACGTCGCCATGAACAGCGCCCAGCTCACGCTCGTCAAGGGTGACTTGAGAGGTATTGCCACGGCACGAGGCCTGTCGG
>DATIDO010000112.1:0-4362 GCA_035456245.1 Polyangiaceae bacterium | reverse complement strand
TGGAATCTCTCCTTATGCGACCGCGAGCCTCAATTCACGGCTGCCGGCAGGTGGCCGGCACGCGCATAGTTGCGCTGGCAGCTCGCGCTTGGATGACCCGCTCGACCTGAAGTCGACTCTGGGTGAACGAACCGGTACAATTACTAGGGGAGGAATCATGCGCGCATCAGCAAGCTCGGCGACTTGCGACACCACGCGAGTAGTCGAGTCCTCGCACAACGTTGGCGTGCCGCGCAGGACGTAAGTAAGGCCGCCTTTGTCGTAGACGACGTCACTGCTCGGCGGCGGCTCGTCAGGCCCGCACCCTGCCGATGGCAAGGCACAGACAATGGCACAAGTCACTGAGAGCGCGGCTTTCATGAGCATCTTTGGTGCGCGGAGAGGGCCGCCGGACGGCGACGACCGTGGCGAACTCACTTCCATGCGCCACCCCCGCCTTTCGCTCTTCGTCCATCGACTGCCATCAGAGTTCCTGGAGCTCACCCGTACAAAGGCCAAGCACCAGCTGGTGCGCCTCTCCGTTCACGACGATGAGCCGGGCGAAGGAAGTTCCGTCGTCGACCTCGATGCCCGCGGTTGTCTGACCTGCGCACGCCAAGTCGAACTCCCCGTCCCAAGTCTTGGTCCACGTCTCGCCTTCCGTCTCCAGGGATAGCTGTGGAGCAGAGGTGGAGATCTTCAGCGAGTATTGCTTGCCCTCCACGAACTCCAAACCATCGAATCCGCAATCTCCGCCAGTGAGACTGACCGCCTCGTCCCAGGTGACGCCGTATTCCCCCGCATAGGCTGCAAACTCTTCTGCTCCGCCGTCCAGAGGATCGAAGGTGGACGGACAAGCGGTCCAGCCATCGAGATTTTGGGATGGAGCTCCGCCACTGCCCCCCGTGCCGTCCGCTGAGCCGCCACTGCCCACCGTGCCGTGCGCTGATCCCCCAGTCCCAGGTTGACCGCCTGCACCATCCGCATCGCTCGCTCCATCGGCCTCGCCGCCGCACGCGAAGAGAACGCTGCCCAACGACAGCAGGAGAAAACAAGAAATGCGGTTCATGCTCGGCTCCATTACCGCTTCTTCAGAACCAGGTCAGCCGGACTTTTGCCAAGGGCTCGTGACGCCGGTCGCCGATCAGTTGGGCGCCGAGCCACCCTGGGCGGCGCCGCCTGCCCCAACAACGCCACCCGCACCGCCAGGTAGGATAGGTTTTCCCTCGTCGTCGAGCTCGAGAACGCGAAGCACGACAGTCCGCGGTTGCTCGTCGCGCTCGTACGAGATGGTCACGAGGCGCTGGTTCTTCGAGTAGACGAGTCGGCCGGTTTCCATCGGCGGTTGTATTTCCGCGTCGTCGGTTCCCGCAATTTCGTAGATGCCAGCTGGCATCGAACTATTGGCGCAAGAGGTGTTGTCGCACGCACCCATCAGGAACGTCTCAAACACGCCAGCGATGAAGGAAAACGTGAACCACCGGCGCGACGTCACTGGTCCTCCTCGTAGCGGAGCACCCAGCTGTTGGTCCCGTCTTCGCTGCGCAGGCGAACCCGGTACATGGTTCCGACCGGATAGGCGTCCGGCTCGTTCAGAGGAAACTTACGCCGCCAGAAGTCTTCCTCTTCAGCCGTTACCGCGGTTGCCGAGTCGAAGACGACAAACGCACTCTCGACAACGCAGCTCGTCGCCTCCGCCGTCGAGGGCTGCAAGACCATGCTGGTGGCCAGGCCCAAACCCAGACCTGCGAGGCTTGCAGCGACGCGCCCGCCCCGACCGATTCGAGCCATGGCCACTAGCGAGGAACGAAACATGTTGCCCATCCTGTCACCGATTCACCGTCTGCGGTTCTCTCATCGTCTGCTTGAAGTCGCCAGCGCGTTGATGGTGCATCAAACAAGTTGCCGCCCTCCGTGTACGACGCGCCCGGCTCAATCTCTACGGACTCGCCGTTTCCATCCATGTGGCCCGTAAGTCCGCTGATCGCACACCCTACCGCATCCCAGGCGCAAGGCATTCGCTACCGGCGGGCTCGAAGTCGCGCCGGGATAAGACCACCGCGTTCGCTCGCGGACATTGGCTCGCCGCCCGGCTTGCCGACGAGCCAGACCGAGCCACCCTTTGTGGCCTTCCAGCACTTCACATGACGGCGCGCGGTCATTTCGAGCGCGCCACGCGCATCTCGTTCCCTGGCCATAGCCGCCTGACGATCACCTCGCACCGTATCACCCTCGTGACGCATCGCCTCGGTCATGCGCGCATACCTCATCGGCCGCGAAAGCGGGCCGCCCTTGCGACCGCCCGAAGTGACCTGCTAGTCGCCAGAGAATGCAGACGGTCTCTCGAGCGTACGGTGGGGGCATGAGCAGGTGGTTCATCTTGGGAGCTGCATTGGCAGTGGGCTCTGGTTGCAAGGGCGGCAACGCGAGCCCCAGCCCCACGGATCCTCCGACCGCCACGGGAGCCGCCTCCCCCGCTGCCGCCGCAGCCCCTGCGGACGCAGGGCCAGCCGAGGGCAGCGAGCGCACCGTGCTGAAGTTCCGCGAGCTGGGCAGTGAGGCGAACTACCGCTTGGGCCCCGCCACCCCGCGCACGGCGCCCTACCAGCCCCCGAGCGAGGCTGAGCTCCCTACCCTTGCCTTCAGCCGCATCGCCGGCGGCGACGGCTTCTTCTGCGGCGCGCTCACAGCCGGGCCGCTGCGCTGCTGGGGTACGGTAGAGCGGACCAAGATCGGTGCATTCGTCGATGTCGCCGTCGGCGCAGGCCTGGTGTGCGCCGCCACCGCCGCGGGCGAGGTGCAGTGCTTCTCCCCGACCACCTGGGAGAAGCAGACCATCCCCACAGTCAGCCAGGTGACGCGTCTCGCCGGCTCGAAAAGCCACGTCTGCGCGCTCGATCGCTCGGGCCACGTGACCTGTTGGAAGACGGACGGCGCTGCTGCGTTGGAGGCGCCGGCGGAATTGCACGCCAAGTTCATCGTCACGGGCGAGGGCTTCGCCTGCGCCGCGGACGCCGAGCGCAAGTTGGTCTGCTGGGGCGAAACTGCCAGCCTAGCCCTCCCCAGCGAGCCGCTGGCCGTGAAGGACCTGGCGGCTGGCTCCCGCTTCCTGTGCGCGCTCACCTCCACGGGTGCGCTGCGCTGCTTCGGTGAGGCGCCGGAACTCGGGGCCGTCGGCATTACCTCCCTCTCGGGTGCCCTGACGACCCTCTGCGCCAACACGTCCAACGACACCTGGTGTGCGGGCGGCGTGAAGGCGAAGTGGCTGGGCGTCGCCAAGCGCTTCGCCATCGGCGAGCGCAGCACCTGCGTCCTGCTGGGGAACGACCTCGAGTGCCAAGGACCTGCCGGAGCCGCCGAGCTCGCCGTGCCGCGCCAGCCCGCTTCGGCGGCGGCCGGACGCGCCATGAGCGAGGCGGACTTTCTGGCCTTCTGGGCCCGCTTCCCGGAGGCCAAGATCCCCCAGGACTTCAAGCCCGGCTCCGAGTTCTCCGTTGGCTCGCGCCTGCCCGAGCGCTTCGATCCCCTGCTGGGCGACGACGCCACCACGTACCGCGCTGGGGTGCGCTTCACCCTGCCCAGTGGGGCGCTGGCGGTGACCGTACTCCACCTCGGCAGCGGGCGCCTCGAGCTCCGTACCTTCTCGGCCAAGGGCGTGCCCAAGGCGCGCACAACCCTGGCGGCCATCGAGGAGAGCCGCAGCGCGCTCGAAGAGGAGGCGGACGGCAAGGCCCACGACGAGCGCGTCGGCAGCGCCGTGGAGAGCCGCCTCGAGACGGACGGTCAGCTGCACACGGCGCGAACCAACGCCCGCGAGGGGACCTACTACGTCAAGGCGCACATCGACGGTCGCCGCCCCGTATCGCGCCGCGAGTGCGATCTCGGCTCGGAGGAGTCGCGCGACACCATCGAGGCCGACGGCAGCTTCAAACGCACCATGGCGCAGGTCGTTCCCGGCAAGAAGTCGGTCGATCCGGAAGGCTGCGAGAAGAGCTGGCCGGGCGGCTCGTATTGAGTGAGGGCGCGCGGACGGTGGCTACCCGAACAGAGGAGCGCTGTGACGCATTCTTCGCTCGCGCCGTAGCCGCAGAAGCTGTTCTGGTTGCCCACGCTCGTCTTGTCGAGCGCATGAACAAGTGGTCGCTGAAACGAGTCCGCAGATTGTTGGGCGACGACTTCGGAGTCAGGAGCCTGCTATGACGGGACCGCCGCCCGCGCAAAAGTGTCATGGACCCGAGGTAGCACCCAGGGCGAGCGCATCAAAAGCTGATCGATTCCGATCACTTGGCGCGTGATGGAGACGGAGCCCGCCTGGCGTGATCCAGTATCGGCGTGGCCACCCAAAGGCTTCAGCCCGCTCTCCAATCGCTCCTGGATGTCTTC
>DATIDO010000111.1:0-10313 GCA_035456245.1 Polyangiaceae bacterium | reverse complement strand
GTACCAGCGGCGTCGACGCGACCAGCCAATCCAGCATCCCCGACTTCACGGCCCACTACCGCTACCAGAGCGACCACACCCACTTCCAACTCGCAGGCCTCTTGCGCGACCTGGGCTACCGCGACGCCGCGAACCCGACTGCGCCAGGCGGGCATGCGCTCGGTTGGGGTGTGCACGCGTCGTCGAGCGCGCGCTTCCCAGCCCAAGGCTACCCGTACGTGTCGACCCGCCTGAGCACGGTCTATGGCCACGGAGTCGCCAACTACATGAACGACGGAGGGGTCGATCTGGCGCCTCGAAGTGACGGCCAGTTCGTCGCTGTCCCGCTACTCGGAGTGGTCGCCTACTTCGAGCTCTACGCCACTCGCCACTGGTTCGGCACCGTCGGCTACTCGTTCACGCTGGTCGACAACGTGAGCGGGCAGGATCGCTCCGCTTTCCAGCGGGGTGACTACGCCTCGGCCACGCTGGGCTGGACGCCGCTCGAGCCGCTCTTGCTGGGCGCCAGCTACACCTGGGCCCGTCGGGTGGACGCCGATGAGGCTTCGGGGCTCGACCAGCGCGCCCAGCTGTCGGTGAAGTACAGCTACTCGCTGACATTCAGCCCCTAGCGGAAGGATCGCTGGAAAATCGGGCAACGGCCGCTGGTGGAGAGATCGCCATCGAGCCAAGGCGCCACCCGAAGCAGCGTGAGTTCGCGACTGCTCGTTCCCGTGCTGCTGGGCGGCCTGATCCTCGCCTGCTCCAGTGGAGATCCGCCGGCTCCCGACGGGCCATCGGGTGATTCCGAGGGTCTCGGTGGCGCCGACGGGACAGGCGGGGCCGAGAGCCAAGAGGTGGCCACGGTCCCCAACGGCCCCACGGGTCAGGGGCTGGATCCATCGAGCGGAGCCCTGCGCGTCCACTGGCCAGAGTGGCTGAGCAAGCAGGATGTCGTCTACGAACGGCCCAACGCCGAGCCAGCGTACGGCCTGCCGGTAGGCAACGGCCGCGTCGGCGCCATGGTGTGGGGCGAGGACGAGCTGCGACTCCAAGTCTCCGGCGTCGATCTGTCCCCGCAGAGCACCTTTGCTGCCGGCTTCGCCTCGTTCACCACCAGTCCCGGCCTGGGTTCGGCGGTCGACGCCGAGAACTACGAGCAACGCCTGAAGCTCTACGACGGAGAGCTGGTGACGCATTTCGCCGAGGGGCTCGACGTCACCGTCTCCGGTCGCGCGGACAGCGAAGTGCTCGCCATTCACGTCGAGGACCACCGCGCCGACCAGGGCCCCTCCCGCCTCGACCTCGGCATTTGGGATCTGGCAGCGCTCGGCAATTCCGCGGGCGTCCCCGACTTCGACGACTGGCGCAGCGTCGACACCTTCGCCGAAGGAGCCGCTGCCGGCTTCAGCCGCGGTCGCTCCAACCCGAACGGCTTCGGCTACACCTTTGCCGCCACGGTCGAAGGCGCTCCGTTCCAAACCGAAATCGTCGACGCGCGAACGGTGCGGCTGAGCATCGACGCGAGCCCCAGCTACACCATCTGGCTGGTGGCCAGCGCGCGTCTCCGGGCGCCGAACGGCGACTCGTTGACGGCCGCTCGTCAGGCTCTCGCGCAGACGGCGGCGACGGGGTTCGCCGCGACGCGCCCCGACTACCAGGCCTTCTGGCACGACTTCTGGGCCCGCTCGTTCGTGCAGTACACGGACGGTGGCGACGCCGACTACCTGGAAAAGTTCTACTACCTGGCCAGCTACGTGATCGCCGCAGGCGGCTTCGGCGACTACCCGTCACACTTCATCAACGGCGTCTTCCGTGCGACCGGTGACGAAACGAAGTGGAGCAGCGCCTACTGGTTCTGGAACCAGCGCGATGTGTACGCGTCCTTCTTGGCGTCGGACCATCCGGAGCTCTACCGGCGCCACACGAACCTCTACGTGCGCAACCGACAGCGCCTGCTCGACTACACCAGTGAGCGCTACGACGTCGCGGGTTTGTGGGTACCCGAGACCATGGGCTTCGATGGCAACGCGTCGGGCACGGTGGGGAGCGACTTCACCCAGGACATCCTGTCGACGGCCACCGAGGTTGCCCTCTCGCTCCATGCCGAATACCTGCACGGCGGCGACGACGACTACCTGAGCCAGGTCGTCTATCCGTTCGTCCGGGACGCCGCGCAACTCTACGTCGGCCTGTTCGTGAGCGATGCAGCCGAGGGCGGCTACTACATGCCGAGCTCGAACGCCCACGAGACCTACTGGGACGTGAAGAACGCCATCACCGACCTGGCCGCCGTGCGCGCCCTGTTTCCGGTCGCGCTCGCGCTATCCGAACGTCTCGGCCAGGATGCAGAGCTGCGCCCTGCCTGGCAGTCCCTGCTGGCCGGCCTGGTCCCCTACCCCGAGGTCGACGGGATCTATGCACCTCACGCGCCGCCCATCGCGCAGACGCGCAACAACGAGAACGTGGTCTGTGAGCTAATCTGGCCCTACTCGCTGGGCGGCATCGGCTCTCCCGACCACGACGTCCTGGTCAGTGCGTTCGAGCAGCGCCCCTTCCCCTACGGCAACGTCTGGGCCAACGACGCCATCCAGGCCGCCCGTCTGGGACTGGGAGAGGAAACGTTCCAGGGCGCGCGCCGGCTGCTGCAGCAGTACCAGACGTACCCGAACGGCTTCACCGACAATACGAACGGCGTCTTCGAATACTGGGGCGTGCACCTGACCACGCTGAACGAGTCGCTGCTGCAGAGCCACGGCGGCGTCATCCGCGTCTTCCCGGCCGTCCCTCCAGGCGACGCGCTGACCTCCCGCTTCAGCTTGCACGCCGAAGGCGGCTTCGTCGTGACCAGCGAGCGGGAGCTCTCCCGCATCGAATACGTGGCACTGGCGAGCGAGCGCGGGGAACGGGCACGCGTCGCGAATCCTTGGCCCGGCAGCGTCGTGGAGGTCCGGGAACTCGAGCGCACGCCTGCGGCGAACGACGGCCCGGTGATCGTCGAGAGCGACTCGGCGCTGATCGAGTTCGACACCGCAGCCGGGGGCCTCTACGTGCTCAGCCCCGCCGGCTCTCCGCTCAGCGGCTACGTGGCAGCTCACGTCGACGCCGAACCGGCGAGCAGCGCCCTCGCGCTCGGCAACGGTTCCACCAGCCTCGGCATCGCCCGCTACACGCCCGAACAGCTGGGCAAGTACGAGGCCGAGGACGCCACGCTGACCGACTGCAACGCATCCGGCGATCCCAACGCCTCGGGTGGCACTCAGGTCATCAATCTGAAGCAAGGCGCCGTGGTTTCTTTCGCTCAGGTGCTCTCGGGCGTGGGCCTCGAGATTCGCTACTGCACCCAGAACGCTCCGGGCCGGCTCGCCCTCTGGATCGACGGAGTGAAGAGTCGCGATCTGGAGTTTGCCAGCACCGGCAGCTGGGACACGAACTACTCGACCTTGCAGGTGAACGTCACCGTGCCGGAGGGCGCCACGCTGGAGCTGCGCTACGAGGCCGGCGGCAGCGGCGCGAACCTGGACTATTTGCAGGTAATCCGAGAATGAAAGCAGCAAACTGGACGAGTGGTGCTCTGTTGGCAGTGACTTTGGCTTCGCTCGCGGCGTGCGGCGAGTCTGCGCCCGATGAGGGCGATGCTGGCGGCGGTTCGGGCGGCGCCAGCGCAACGGGCGGCAGCGTCGGCGCTGGCGGGAGCCTCGCTGGCGCCCCCGGTAGCGGCGGAGGAGACGTTGGCCCCCAACTGGGCGCGACCGTGCCCTTCTTCGGCTACGAGGCAGAGGACGGCTCGCTCGGCGGCGGAGCCACCGTGGTGTCGCTCGACGCGCCCCCGACCACCCGCTTCTCGAGCCCGCAGCTCGAGGCCTCGGCGCACGCCTTCGTCTCGCTCGACGCCACCGGCGAGTACGTCGAGTGGACCAACGACACCGGCCAGGCCGTCACGTTCTTCAACCTCCGCGCCTCCATTCCCGACGCCGCGGCCGGGCGCGGCATCGACGCCGAGCTCGATCTGCTCGTCGATGGAGTCTTTCGCCAGAAGGTGAAGCTGAGTTCGCGCCAGACCTGGGGCTACGAAGGCAACGACCACTACAACGCCCAGACGCAGGATCCAGCCGACGGCAACCCGCGGACCTTCTGGGACGACTTCCATGCGTTCTTGGCCGGGGAGCCACTGGCCCCCGGCGCCAAGCTGCGCTTGGTGAAATCGGCCGACAATTCCGCCGCCTTCTACCACATCGATCTGATCGAGCTGGAGACCCCACCTCCACCGACCGCGCAGCCCGCTGGCTCCTTGTCCGTGCTCGATTTCGGCGCCGTCGCCGACAACCCCAGCATCGACAACTCCGAGGAGCTGCAGGCGGCCATCGACGCCGCAGAGACGCAGGGCAAGACCCTGTTCTTGCCGCCGGGCACCTTCTATTTCGCCAGGACCGGCGGGCTCGACGCCACCGGCATCACCATCGAAGGCGCAGGCATGTGGTACAGCCGACTGTATCGAGCCGTGCCGCTCCCCAACGGTACGCCCCTCGGTGCGGTGCTGAATCTGGATTCCTGCCAGGTGCGCAACTTCGCCATCGACGCGAACGCCATCGGACGCGATTCGGTCGACGGTGGCGGCGGCGGCATGGACACCACCGGCACGAACTGGAGCGCCGACGGGATCTGGACGCAGCACACCATGTCGGGGTTCTGGGCTTCGGGCGAGGACGGCAGCGTGCGCAACTGCCGGTTGCTCAGCATTTGGGCCGACGGCTGCAACGTGAACAACGTGAGCCGCGGCGCCAGTGTGGGCCGTCGTCTGCTGGTCGAGAACAACTTCGTGCGTGGCACGGGCGACGACGCCATCGCCATCAACTCGGTCGACTACAACGACTACGGCGGCGGGAACATCGTCGAGTACGAGCCGATGGAGGGCGTGATCGTGCGCAACAACACCTCGGTGGCCATGTGGGGTGGCAAGGGCGTGTCGATTTACGGCGGACGCGACCACACGATCGAGTGGAACCTGATCCACGACTGCGCCCGCTACATCGGCCTGGGCGTTGGCAAGTTCGGCGCCAACGGCAGCGATCTGGAGTCCGCAGTGGTACGCGACAACGTGGTGATCGGCTGCGGCGGCAACGCCTACGAGCAACAGCAGCCCGCGCTCCACATCGGCAACGGCGGTGACGGTCACTCCACGGGCAACGTCGGGGGCGTGCTGCTGGAGCGAAACCGCATCGTCCGCTCGATCTTCAACGCCGTGGGCTTCTCCACCTCCCACGACATCGAGTTCATCGACAACCAGGTCGAAGATCCGGGGCTCGACGGTATCGTCGTGAATCCGCCCTTCTACCCGGCCCCCGAGGGCTCCGCCCTGCTGCGCGGCAACTCGGTGAAGGGTCTCGGAGCCGGCCGAATTGCCTACCAGAACCTTTCGGCGGGCTACCAGGTCACGCTGGAAGACAACGACTGGTGAGCCTGACGGCGGCTCACTCGAAGGCGCGCGGCTGACCGGCCGCTCACTCGAAGGCGCGCGGCTGACCGGTCGACTCGATCACGCTCATCCACAGGTCGTCGCCCAAATCGACTTGCTTGCGAGCCCGCGTGGCCAGCGCCATCGGCACGTGGACGAAGCGGCCATGCCAGCGCCCGATCAACATTTCGGTGTTCCCTGCCATGGCCGCGTGCACCGCGTTGCGCGCCATGTTCCAGCAGTAGACGCTGTCGGAAGGCGAAGCAGGAACACTGCGGATGGTGTAGCTCGGATCGATGTACTTGAGCGTCACCTCACGCCCCACCTCGGCGAAGTGACGGTTCAGCCGGTCACGCAGGAACGTGCCGACGTCGCCCAGCTTCCGATTGCCGCTCTTGTCGCGCTCCCCGGCCGAGGACAGCAGATCGTGCGCCGCGCCCTCGGCCACCACGATCACCGCATGGCCCTGACGGTTGAGCACCCGCTCCACGAAGGCCAGCACGCCCCGATCTCCGTCGAGCGCCAAGTGGTTTTCGGGGATCAGCACCAGATCCACACCGGCCGAGGCCAGCACGGCGTTGCAAGCCACGAAGCCCGAGTGGCGCCCCATCAGCTTGACCAAGCCGATGCCGTCCTTGGCTCCCGTGGCCTCCACGCGCGCAGCGCGGATCACGTCCACCGCGGCCGAGTACGCGCTCTCGAAGCCGAACGAGCGATCGATGAAGTGGATGTCGTTGTCGATGGTCTTGGGGACCCCGACCACGCCAATCGAAAGGCCCCGCTTCTTCACCTCTCGGGCGATGGACTGGGCGCCACGGATCGTGCCGTCACCGCCGATGACGAAGAGCATGTTCAGGCCGAGCGCCTCGAGCATGTCCACCATCTTCTCGGGATCCTGGTCGCCGCGTGACGAGCCGAGCATGGTCCCGCCCTGCTCGTGAGCGTGCATCACCAGGTCCGGCGTGAGCGCGAGCGGCTTCTCGCCCGAGCTGATGAGCCCCTCGTAGCCGAAGCGAAAGCCCGAGATGCGCTTCACCCCGTATCCGAACCAAAGTTCGAAGACGAGGCCACGGATGACGTTGTTGAGGCCCGGGCACAGCCCGCCGCACGTCACGATGCCCGCGCGCGCCTTGCTGGGCTCGAAGAAAACGCGGTTGCGGGGGCCCGCCAGCTCGAAGGCGGGTAAGCGCGCCAACGCCTCCGGGTCGCGGGGCAGCTGGGACAGGCGATCGTTCACCAGAACCTTGTCTGCCGCTCCGACGAAGAGCATGGCGCCCTCCCCGAGGTGGGAGGCCACGGGCGAATCGTGGCGACAGACTCCCAGGTCCGTGATGGCCACGTCTTCCGTCGTCACGCCGCCACCGGGACCACCTGGGACCTCGACGCGCACGATCTCGTCCGTCATCTCCCCGAAGGGTCCCGCGCTCCTGTTTCCGGACGGCGTCGCGGGCGTGGCCGAGCGCTGGCCCGGCGATCATTCCGAACGGAAAGTTACACCCCTGCGCCATGCCGCCGGGCGAATTCGGCCAGCTGTTCGCCGCTTCACTCCCCCAGGGACCGCGACCGCTCCACAGTTCGTTGGCTCCGCTTCCAATTCGACCCTCCTCGCCATGAAGTTTCGCCACCTCGCCGCGCTGTGTGTCCTCACCCTCCCGCTCACACCTGGCTGTGACGGGGCCACTTTCGAAGACTCTCCGGGCAGCGGCGGCACCGATGGGGGCTCGGACGGCCCGACCCCCGGCGAGAACGATCTGCTGATCGACGACTTCGAAGACGGCGACGTGAGCGCGGCCATTGGCGGTGACTGGTTCAGCTACACCGACCAAGACGCCAGCGGTGCCTCGACGGTCACCGATCCGGCGGAGCTGATCGCCGGGACCGGCCACGACTCGGCGCACGCGCTCGCCATCGATTTCGCGCTCGACCAAGGCGCCTACACCTACGACCCCTTCGTGGGCGTGAGCCTGGCCATTCCAGGTGCCGTCGACGTCCCGAAGTACGAGGGCATCACCTACTGGTTCCAGGGAGCCGCGCACACGGTTCGCTTCGAAACCACCGACATCACCGACTACGACTACTACGTGATGTCGGTGCCTGCTTCGACCACCTGGAAGCAGGTCACCATCCCGTTCTCGCAGCTGGCACAGGCTGGCTACGGTACGCCGGTCGAGTGGTCCCCCGAGCTGCTCGGCACACTGGCCTGGCACGTCGTCGCAGCCGACGGCACGAGCGGCGCCCTGCAGCTCGACGACGTCTGGTTCTTGGAGAGCGCGCCGATCGATCGCGGTCCCAAGAATCTCGTGATCCGAGACGCCGAGCCGCCGGTGAAGGACGTGCTCGAGGACGTCGCCATCCCCGGAGCCCTGCAGCTCAAGGCCATGGCTCAGCTGAACCGCGGCTACAACCTGACCAACTGGCTCGAGTCGGGACGCTTCGACGGCACGTTCGCGTTCGACGAGAGCTACGTGGAGAAGCTCGCGGCAGCCGGCTTCCAGGGCATCCGCTTGCCCATCGATCTGGACCTGTACGTCGACCAGACGAGCGGCAGCGGGGACGCCATGACATTGACGCTGAACGACGATCTGTGGACGGTCCTCGACTCGTTCGCCGAGTGGACCGACACCCACGGTCTGTCGCTGACCATCGACTACCACCAGTACGATCACGACTGGAGCTTCGGCGACGCGGCTGGCGTCGATCGCGCCGTGGCGCTGTGGGGCGCCGTCGCCACGCATTTCGCGGCCAACCCGCGCGACGACATCTACTACGAGCTGCTGAACGAACCCGAGCTGTCGACCGGCGCGAGCGGCATCCTGCCAGCCAGTAGCTGGACCCCGGTCGCGCAGCGCATGATCGACGCCATCCGCGTACCGGACGACACGCACACCATCATCTTCGGCGACGTGAACTGGTACGGCATCGAGCAGCTGAGCGCGCGCACACCCTTCGCGGACGGCAACATCGTCTACGCCTTCCACTCCTACGAGCCGTTCATCTTCACCCACCAGGGCGCCGACTGGGCACAGATGGCCACCACCCACGACGTGCCCTTCCCGTACACGCCCGAGCGTTGGTCCGAGTACTCCAGCGACTTCGGCCTGACGACCGCCCAGCCGAACTGGATCTGGGACAACTTCGCCAACTACTACAAGAACGGCACCGTCGAGGCGATGTACAACCGCATCGTCCAGGCCAAGCGCTGGGGCGTCGAGAACGGCGTGCCCGTCATCTGCAACGAGTTCGGCGCCTACGAGCGCCGCTCGCGGCTGGAAGATCGCGTCAACTACTACCGCGAGCTGATTGGCGCCTTCGCCGAACTCGAGATCCCCTGGCAGAGCTGGTTCATGATCATGGACGACCAGGGCCAGGTGATCCCAGAATACGTCGAGGCGTTCCGCCTCGACCCTTGAGTACTGCCGTCGAGGCGTTCCGCCTCGACCCCTGAGAACTGCCGTCGAGGCTCCGTCCATCTGGCGCCGCCCCGCGCGTCGCTCTACGACCGGACGGGGAACGAGACGCATGACGGCACCACCCATCCACTGTGAGCGCTTGGTCAAACGCTATGGTGACAAAGTCGCCGTGGACGGCATCGATCTGGAAGTTCGCGCCGGCATTTGCTTCGGCCTGCTCGGACCGAACGGCGCCGGCAAGACCACCACGGTCGAGATGCTGGAGGGACTCCACGCGCCGACGTCCGGCGAGCTGCGCCTGTTCGGCTCCGCCTGGGGGGCCGGACGCGATCAGTGGATGCGTGAGCGCATCGGTGTGCAGCTGCAGGACACCCAGCTGGCCGACAAGCTGACCGTGCGCGAGGTCATCCGCCTGTTCCGCTCCTTCTATCCCGGGGGTCGGGACGTGGCCGAACTGCTCACGCTGGTGCGACTCGAGGCCGAGGCCAATCAGAAGTTCCACACCTTGTCGGGCGGACAAAAGCAACGCGTGGCCCTGGCGACCGCGCTGGCTGGGGCCCCCGATCTGCTGTTCCTCGACGAGCCCACCACGGGGCTCGATCCGCGAGCGCGCCAGACGCTGTGGAAGGTCGTGGAAGAGTTCCGCGAAGGCGGCGGGACGATCGTGCTGACGACCCACTACATGGACGAAGCCGCCATGCTCTGCGACGAGATCGCGGTGATGGATTTGGGCCGCATCATCGCGCGAGGTACGCCCCGCTCGTTGGTCGATTCCCTGGGCGACGTGCAGTTCGTCGAGTTCGAGATCGGCTCCGCGCCCGAGGGCTTCACGCCCGAACGCCTGGGCCAGCACGAAAGCGTGCGGCGAGTGGAGCAGCGGCGTGGCCGCGTCCGGCTCACCATCGATCGCGACCTGCGGACCTTGGCCAGCGTCATCGAGGGGCTCCAGTCGGCGGGCGTGGTGCCGGTCGGCCTCTCGACCCACCAGGCCACGCTCGACGACGTGTTTCTCCATCTGACCGGCAAGGAGCTGGGCGAAGCATGAGCGAGCGACTCAACCCTCTGGTCGAGCTGGTTCAGGCTCGCCTCCGTGAGTTCTGGCGCGAGCCGGGCATCGTCTTCTGGGTGTTCGGCTTTCCGCTGTTGATGGCGCTCGGCCTGGGGCTCGCCTTCCGCTCGAAGGTCCCGGAAAAGCCCGAGGTCGCCGTCGTGGTGATCGACGGCTCGGCCCGAGCCGAAGGGCTGGCCCGGACGCTATCCGGCTCCGACGCGCTGAAGGCGCACCGCTACGCGAGCGCCGAGGCCTTCCGCGCACTCACCCACGCTCGCGTCGACGTGATCGTCGAGCTGAGCGAGAGCGGCGCCAAGTACCGCTTCGATCCCACGCAGGACAAGAGCCCGCACGCGCAGCTGCTGGTGGACGGCCTACTGCAGAGCGCCAGCGGTCAGACGCGCCCGCTCGCCACCGA
>DATIDO010000110.1:0-4803 GCA_035456245.1 Polyangiaceae bacterium | reverse complement strand
CCTGACCCGCGCACGCTACTCGGGCGCCTACGTCTACCGCACCACGCGCACCGGTCGACTGAGCCACCACGCCCACGGCTTGGCGCTCGATCTGCACGATCTGGAGATCGGTGGGCAGCTGCTCTCGGTGAAGAAAGACTTCGCCCGCTCGGTCGCCTGCGAGAAGGCCGAGCAACCCTTGAACCGCCTGGCTTGCGCGCTCCGCGAGGCCCACGCCTTCGAGGAACTGCTCACCCCGGACTACAACGCCGATCACTACGACCACCTGCACCTGGCTGTGGCCCGAGGACCGCTGTTGCGCTTCGAACGCGACCAAGCGCTCGCAGCCGCCAAGGAGCAACACGCCGCACTCCTTCGAGCCGCCCGCGCCATCGAAGAGGCCAAAAAGAAGTCGGGGACCAGCAGCGCCGCCACCGCCGCTTCGATGCCCACGCCGGCTCCGGCTCCGGCGATCGCGACTTCGCCCCCCGTAACCGCGCAGCCGACCACGACCGCGCCTGCAGCGGCACCCGCTACGGTCGCCCCCACCACCGCGCCCGCTACGGTCGCCCCCGCCACCGCGCCCCCCACGGTCGCACCAATCACTTCGCCACCTGCACCGGCCGAAGACGCACAGCCATCCGCCCCTACCGACGAGGGAACTCCTCCGCCGCCCCCTCCACCGCTAGAGGACGCCAGCGTCACGGTGCGCGTCGCTTCGGCAACAGCCTGACCGTCGGCGCCGCCTGCTGCGGCGCTCGGAACTCGGGCGCCCCACTCGGGGCTGCTACGCCTCGCTATTTCTTCGACAGATGAACGACGGGGCCCGCGACGGGCTGGCCATCGCTCAGGATCGCGTCCTGGAAGCTGACGTCGAAGCTCATCACGCCCTCGATTCGACTCAGATCGTATTTGACGTGCACGTCGTGGCTGCCGTGCGGAGGCAAATCGTAGCTGGACTTCAGTCCGCCCGGTTCGCGTTCCAGCCGTAGGTTGCCGGCGATCAAAACGATTCGATCGCGCAACAGGATCTGCGCGCGATCGGTTCGGTTGACGACGACGAACTCGAAGACGTCGTTGTCCTGGGCCGAGAACGACACCGTGACCGCCTCGCTCTCCACCGTGGCTTGCTCGGCTCGAAAGTAGCCAGCCCGCGGGCCGCAGGCGCTGGTGAGCAGCGCAGCGGTGAGCAGCCCGGCCGTGAGCAGCACGCCCGTGAGCGTGAGCGAGGCAGCACCCTGCGGAAGCACCCCAGCCCAGGAACGACGACGCCCGTTCATCACTTCGTCTGCGGCTTGAAGTCGGCCAGGATGTGGTCGACCGCGTGAGCGAGGCGAGCCTTCATCTCGTCCTTCGTGTACTTGGACTGGGTCTCGGCGGTCGCGGCCCCGAGGAACACCACGCGCTCCGTCGAGACCTGGGCGATCTCGATCACCAGCGCGCCCTGGCCGACGGCATTCAGCTCGACCTCCTTGGCCCCTTCCTTGCCCTCGATCTTCTCGAGATCCTTCACGTCGTTGACGACCAGGAAGGCGACCACCAGATCGGGCGACTCCGTGACCTCACTCAGGCCGCGCTCACGCAGCTCCTGATCGATCAGGAACTTGGTCTCCGAGGCGACGTCGAAGTCGGGCGGGTTCCAGAGTCCATCCGGCTTCGTTGCGATGGTCAGGCCGCCGGCCCATGCGAACGTACGCAGCGGCTGCTTCTCGAGGCCGGGGGCCACGTGAGCCTGGGTGTGGATGTCACTCGTGGGAGCCTTGGAGCACCCCAGCCCCAGAGTCAGAGCGAAGCCAACGATCGTCAGGACGGCATTGATTTTCATGCCGGCGTTGTCTCCCTCGCCATTGCCCACGTCAACGCGCGCGACGCGGGGGGAGTCTGGTGCGAGCCTGGTGGGCCACGAGTCGGCGACTGGTGTGCGGCGAGCCTGGTGCTGGGTGGCTGCCGCGATCCGCGTCCCGAGCACACGGGACGCGAACCCACGGACGACTCACATGCCCGAAACCTGGCCGAGGGCGGCCGGGCAAGCCACCTCGCTGTACTTGAAGTTCGGGTTGTTGGCTCCGCCCATCCAATCCGCGTGGAACAGGCAGCCAGCAAGCAGCTCGGGCTTGCCGGTGAAGGTGGCGTTACACATCTGTCGCAAGCAGCTGACGCTGCCGTTGCACTTGGTCAGGAAGCCACCGTACTGCGCGCCGAGATCGGTCGTGCCCCATTGGGTGGCGCAAGCGTTGAACGCACCGACTCCGCCACCCGGGATCAACAGGTCGAACTGGCCACCGTTCACGTCGTGGCCGATGTTCGTGGCCTGCACGATCATGTGCTTGCCGGCGAGCGTCTTGGAGCCGGGATCCCCCGCCTCGTGGTGACCGGAACCGGTGAAGTCGAGCTGGTAGCACTTGCCGCAAGCGCCACCGGGTGGCACCGCCGCGAAGCCGTAGGCCAGATTGTCGCTGACCGCCCAGGGAGCCATGCTCCAGCACGTGTAGGAGTTCCCCTTGGGGTTGCCACAAGCGCTCCCCTCGTTTGCGTTGCTCTGGACGTTGTCCTGCTGGGTGCAGCTGACCGCTGGGTTGTTGCCCGAGTGCTCGGGCCAGGAGCAGTGCTGCTTGCAGCAATCCCAATAGCGCGAGGCCCAGCCCTGCGGAGCGCTCGAGGGCAGCGGGGTCACGTCGCTGGTGCCGCCGGGGTTGGTCGTGGGGGGATCGACTGGATCGATCGGATCGACCGGAACCTCCACGCAGACCTCCTCGGCCGAGCCCTCGCAGGTCCCGCAGGTCTGCTTGCAGTTCTCGAACCACGACTGGCCGCAGAAGCCCCACTCCTTCGCTTGAGCGCAGGTCTCGGAGCTCCGCGGGACATCCTCGCAGCCACCGGTGCAAACCACCTGCGTCGGCGTGCCGCCCGTACCGCCCACGCCCGGGTTGCCGAGCTGGGCACCGCCGGTCCCCGGCAGGCCCGGCTCGGAGCCCGAGGTGCCACCAGTCAGGGCCGCCCCATCGGGCTCGAAAGGCCCCGACGCCAGATCGCCGCCCGAACAGGCGAACGAGCCAGTCAGCCCGACGAGCAGCAGAGGGAAGAGGAGACGGGCGGGGTGGGGGCGGCGCGGGGCAGTGGTCATGGCTCGGGAAACTCGAGGTAGGTCCGCGGTGGACGAGGTAGGTACAGAGGTATGAGGCGGACGTTCCAGTGACGAGAGAAATCCGACCGACCCTCGCAGAAATCTGCGATTTCATTCACGTTCCCAGAAAAGCTACCGGGTCTGTGGAATCGCTTCCTTGCTCATGAAACGAGCTGACCCCGAGCCGGCAGCCACCGACCCTGCTGCGCTCGAATCCCCGCAACGCGACGCCCCAGCCCCGACTCAGCCCACCCAGAGGTGTCGGCGAAGCAGGGACGCCGTGAAGGTCGCCCGTAGATAGAAGCCCTTCGGCTGCTCGTCGTAGAGGGCGCCTTCTTCGTCCAGCGCGCGCCTGCGGGACGAACCCCGCGCTGCCTTGGGACGAACCTGCAGCACCTCACCGGTGTGCGCCGTCAGCTCGCTGGTTCGGCCTCTCCCAATCATCGACGCGGCCTCCTCCCAGTCGTGTCGCAGCAGCGCCTCGTCGTCTTCGTTCGGACTCCACAAGAACGGCGTGCCGATCCGCCGCACCCCCGGCGCGAGCTCCCTCGCCCCTTCGACCGGGACCCACAGCACGCGTGCCAACTTCTTGCGCAGCCGACTCGACTCCCACTCCGAGCGATCCATCTCCGGCAGCTCGATCGTGCAGACGAAGGTGCTCTCCAGCACGCGGCCTCCACCGTCGACCGGCAGCGTCTTCAGCTCGATGCCGAGCCCCACGAAATCCGGCTCGGCTCGCGACGCGGCACTCGCGCCGAGCGCGCGCTCGAGCAGCTGCCCCGCCCAACCCTTGGCGCGCCGCATCTCGGTGGGCACATCCACGCCCAGCTCGGTCGCCAGCTCCCCCAACGTCATGCCGGGGAGCCGCGCCGCGCGCTCGAGCAGCTCGGCTTCGTCGGTGGGGGGCAACACGGCAGCCCGAATCGAGCGCTCCCTCATCCTGCCATCCTCCTGCCACCTGCCGACACGCTGGAAGGCCGATCTAGCCCGAGCCAGGCGCGCGGACTAGCCTCGACCCTCACCCGAGTCTGTGCCAGCAAACTCGTCATGGAGCTCGACCACGTCCAAATCACCGGTGCCAAAGAGCACAACCTGAAGTCGGTCGACGTCGTCATCCCCAAGAAAAAGCTGGTCGTGCTGACCGGAGTGTCGGGCTCGGGCAAGTCCTCGCTGGCCTTCGACACCCTCTACGCCGAGGGGCAGCGGCGCTACGTCGAGAGCCTCTCCGCCTACGCCCGCCAGTTCCTGGGTCGCCTGGACAAGCCCAAGTTCGACTCGATGCGCGGCCTCTCCCCGACCATCTCGATCGAGCAAAAGACCGCCGGCTCCAACCCTCGCTCGACCGTGGGCACCATCACGGAGATCGCCGACTACCTGCGCGTGCTCTACGCGCGCGTCGGCGTGCAGCACTGCATCACCTGCAAGAAGCCGGTGAAGGGGCAGAGCGCCCAGAAGATCGCCGCCCTGGTCGCCGATCGAAAGGCAGGCGCGCGTCTCGTGCTCTTGGCTCCGCTCTTGCTCAACCGCAAAGGCGAGCACCGCGAACTGCTCGAGGAGGCTCGCCGCAAGGGCTTCGTGCGACTGCGCGTCGACGGCGAGATCGTCGAGATCGAAGGCCTGGAGGCCTTGGACAAGAAGAAGAAGCACACGGTCGAAGCGGTGGTGGACCGCTTGGTGATCGGCCAGGCCAGCGCCACCCG
>DATIDO010000109.1:0-4716 GCA_035456245.1 Polyangiaceae bacterium | reverse complement strand
CGCAGCTCCGTCTCCAGGAATTCCCCCGTTCGATGGGCTCTTGGTCCGGCTTCTCGATGAGCACGGTGATGCGCGCGTGCACGGACGAGATGACCAAGCCCAGCTCGCGGATCTCGCGCGAACTCGACGCCCCGACCGCCCCCGTGCCCGCCACCGCGCCGAGCCCGGGCAGGTCCCGCGACTTCAGCCGACGCGGCTCGAAGTGCGAATCCACCAGCGACGCCAAGTCGACCGCCTCCCCCAAGAGCACCTTGATGGGAATGGGCGACTGCTCTTCTTCCTGCTCGCTGGTCTTCTCCGCCCAGCTACTGATCAGCTTCTCGATACTCCCTTGATCCAACTTCCCTTTGTCCATGACTGCCTTTCCCCCGGGGCTACCCGCCCCGGATCCGGAGCGCTCCGTGCGCTCCTAGAAAGGCCTTCGGTCCGTCCACGGACCCGTTGATTGTTTTGTTGGGCGCGCGTCGCTTTTCTTTTCGACGCCCCCGAACCGCGCGGAACCGCACGCGATCCGACCATCCGACTGGCCCCATCCGCCCTGCGGGGCGCCAGCATCCGACCAGCTGGGTCCGCCAATCCGACCAGGTGAGTCCGCCGATCCGACCACCGACTCACCGATCCGACATCACCACCGCACCGATCCGACCAGGGGGGTCCATCGATCCGACCACCCGACTCACCGGATCCGACCAAGGGAGCCACCGATCCGACATCACCACCGTCCGATCCGACCAGGGGGGTGCCCGGATCCGACCACCCGACTCACCGGATCCGACCAGGGGAGCGACCGATCCGACATCACCACCGTCCGATCCGACCACCACGGGCCGCCGATCCGTCATGGCGGACGGCGCGCAGCAGCCCCGCGATGCGCTCGCCCTCACCCGCCAATACGGATAGGCTCCGCGCCATGATGCGCAGCCTTCGCGTTCTGTTGCTAGGTAGCCTCCTCACCGTCGGTGCGGCCTCCTGCGCGCCCTCATCGCCCGGAACGGGTCCCGCCAGCGGGGCCGCCAAGCCAGCCGAACTACCTGCTCAGCACTGGCTGCTCACGGGCAAGGATCCCATCCAGCTCAAGGTCGAAGCGGGTGCCGATGGGGCGCTCACGGTCGCCGCTGCCGAGCCGGGCACCGAGAACCTGACGCTCTCGTTCGCCTCTCGAACTCCGAGTTCGACGATGGTCGAGGTGAAGAGCCGCGCGCCGCTCGCGCTGAAGTTCGACCTATTCATCTCGCCGAACGGCAGCGAGTACTACTACACGAGCTCTTGCCCGCTCGCGTCCAACGTCGAAGACGGCTTCTCGGGTTTCGAGAACTGGCCCCACCCGATCCACTCGCTGGCCGTCGGGAACATCCGCAGCGCGACGCAGCCGGGTCGCTGCGAGTAGGGGGGCAGAGAGGCAAGGCCTGGTACGCGAGCCCCAGACCTTGGCGAGGACCAACACCGGCCAGCCTAGGGCAGCTCTCCCCCATGGGCTACCCAGACCTCGTGATACGCTCGGTCCGATGCCGGGACCTCAGGATCTCCGCGATAGTGCTCAACCCGTCTGGTCGGCGAATTCGGGCACGTTGTCCGGAGAGGATCCGGGATATGTCGTCGACCACAACTACCGCGACTCCACTGATCTGATTCAGAACGAGTTCTACACCCGGCTGAAGGTGAAGAACTCGGGCGGTATGCGGCCACGTATGCGAGCCGATGGGCGACTGGCATATCTAGTCCTCGTCAGCTCGCACGTGAGCGTCGCCACCTACAACCCCTGGGACGACATCATCGATCCGAGCCAAGGTCGCATCTGGTACTGGGGCGATGCCAAGTACCACGACTCAAAGCTGCGCGATGATTGGTCCGGAAATCGCTACCTGGCGACAATCTGGAATGCCATCAACGAAGGCCGCTTCGCCGACGTGCCGCCCATCTTGCACTTCAGCAAGATGAAGAAGGGCGAGGTTACCTTCACCGGACTCGCCGTCCTGAAAGACCTCCGCGACGCGTGGATGGAAGAGAACGGGATGCGCGTGCGGAACTACCGCGCCAGTCTCGATATTCTCCCCGTCGACAAGGTCTCGCTCGCCTGGCTCCAGAGCCGTGCTGAGAGCGAGGAACGCTTCGTCCCCCCAGAATGGCGCCGCTATGCGGCATCCGGAGCTTCCGAGCGCCTGGTGGTCCACGCTCGTCGGATCCGCAGCAGGGAAGAGCAAGTTCCGCAGGAAGGCGTCCAGCGCAAGCTGCTGGCCACCCTGACTCAGCTCGATCCGTTCGCGTTCGAGCGCCTGGTGGTGAAGGCATTTCAGCAGAACGAGATTGGCCACGAGATCACCCAGACCCGAGCGACCGGTGACGGCGGATTCGACTTCTTTGGCTCGTTCAAGTTGCCGCCGCCCCTCTCCTACTCAATTCCGCTGAAGGGCGAGGTGAAGAGGTACGATCTCGATGGTGGCGGCGTAGGGCCTAAGGACGTGGCGCGCCTAGTCGCCCGCCTCCAGCGCGGTGAGCATGGCGTGTTCGTGACCACCTCGCATTTCACCCGCCAGGCTCAGGACGAAATGTACACGGACAAGTACCCCGTTGAACTGATACCGGGCGGCAGGTTCGCCGGCATGCTCGCGCAGATCGGCGCCGTTCGAGGCGGTGAATTGCTGCCGCATTGGTGGAGCGAGTAACGCGCCGCGGCAGCCGTCGCCTGAGCCGATTACAAGCCCTTTCCGCTCGGACATTCCCTTTCCGCGCCGGCGCGGAAGGTGCTGCCGGCACGGGGCGCATGGTGCATGCTGCGCCTCCCCCGACGGAGCGAGGAAGCGCGCGCTGGCCGGGGCCACGAGGGAACGCCATGACGCCTACGCTCACGCTGAATCGTTTTTGCTGTCCGGATTGCGGAGGTCGCCACGTCGAGACGCTCGACTGGGTGGGGATGAATGGCGACGAGGTGATCGGGGGCGATCTGGGCGCGAACTTTTGGTGCCCGGACTGTGAGTCGCATCCGACCTACGTCACGCTGCGCGACGTCGTCGTGCCGCTGTGCCTGACGTGCGCGGCCCACGCTTGGGGGTCGCAGGTGCCGCTGCCGGGCGTGTGGGTGCGCGCCGACGGCTCCATCGAGCGCTGCGAGCGCTGCGACATCTACGGGACCGAGCTGGCCGCAGCCCACGCGCTTCGCGCTGAGCTGGCCCGCCGCGGGAACGTCGCCCCCCGCGTGGCCATCTTCGTTCCCGGTCTGGGAGCGGCCTGAGTCCCCCGCTATCCTGGCGGACCATGCCCCCCGTCGAGCCCGCGACCTTCGAATATGGGCCACTCGCCGCGGCCTCGAGCTCCTCGGCCGTGGTGACGTTCCGGCTCATCGTGCTGCCGGTGGCCGTCACCTCTTTCGTAGCGATGGGCGCCCCCGACTGGGCCCTACCGTCGGGCGCCGCGACGGCTGCGCTCTTGTGGTGGCTCCGGCGGCGGGCACAGCGGATCCCGGATGCGCGCTTTCGGGTGGAAGAGGACCAGCTGGAGGTCCACGACGGTTGGGGCAAGCCGCTGTTCCGTGGCGAGCTGGAGCGGCTGCACGAGGTGCGCCTCGATACGAAAACGGTGGAGCTGCTCCAAGAGAACCTGTCGAGCGGCATTCCCGATCTGCGGTTCGTCGATCAGCGGGTGGGTCCGGCTGCCGATCACTGCCGGGTCGAGCTGGTCACCGACGAGGGCGTGCTGCTGCTGTCGCAGGACTTCCGGCCCAGCATCGAGATCACGGACAAGATGAACGCGCTGCGTCGCTTCCTGCGCAAACAGGGCTGGAAGCCGCTGAACGAGCGGGATGCAGTCGAAGGCCTCCCCGAAGGCTCTGTCGGGCGCCCCGGAGAGTGATGGACCGGGGCCCTGTCCCCTGGCCTTGCAACGTGTTTAGCCCGTGAGCGACTCGCCGCGTTCGATGCTGGCGACCAAGCTCGCGATCTTTCGGGCGCGGCCGGCTGGCGTCTTCATCGCGTTGGTGCGGAACGCCAGCGCGAACAGCTCGGGCTTCGTCAGCTTCGGCAGGGCCTTCTTGGCGCGGGGACTCGCCGCAATCGCCGCTAGCAAGTCGGCCGGCAAGGTCTCGACGCTGAGCGTGCGCATGGGCGCGTAGGCTTGGGCCCAGCGCCCGTCGGCCTGCGCGGCATCGACGTGCCGCTGCCCGTGCGGCGTCATGCGGCCGGCCGCGACCAGGCGCGCCACGTTGTCGCGGTTGATCTGGCTCCACACGCTCTTGGCCTTGCGCGGACAATAGCGCTGCAGGAACGAGTCTTCGTCGAAGGACTTGCGGATGGCGTCGATCCACCCCCAACACAGCGCGACGTCGATGGCTTCCTTCGCCGAGATGGTCGCCTGGCCCGAGTCCTTCTTGTAGATGCGGATCCACAGCTCGGTCTCGCTCGCGTGGTGCTTCGAGAGCCAGGCCTCGAAGGCAGCCTCGTTGCGAAAGGCGCGGACCTTTTTGGGATCGACGACGACGGGGGCCATGGGCTGAGGATAGTCGCACAGCTGGCCGGGATAGTCGCACCGCCGGCCGGGATGGTCGCAAAGCGTGAAGGGGGCCTTCGATTGACGCTCCGCCGGTTTCTCGGCACCTTCCCGGGTCATGCGCCTGCTTGCTTCTTCTCACTACTTGCTCCTGGGTCTCGCTCTGGCTGCGTGCGGCAGCACGTCCGACGACGACGGCGACGCGAGCGGCGCGGGAGGGTCCACCTCGGGCGTGGG
>DATIDO010000108.1:0-5983 GCA_035456245.1 Polyangiaceae bacterium | reverse complement strand
CGCTGAACGTGCTGGTGTAGTTCGCGGTCGCTGAACGTGCTGGTGTAGTTCGCGAGCGCGAGCGTACACTCGACCCAGCCAGGCACACTCGATGAGCACACCAACCCCACCCTCGACGTCTCTGAACTTCGGCCTGTGGAGCGCGCATTGGCTGCTGGGGGTGCTCTTCGTGGGGACCGGCGTGTGGAAGCTCGTCACTCCCATCGCCGAGCTGGCCAAGGCGATGCCATGGATGGGGCAGGTCTCGCCCGCGTTCTTCTACTTCACGGCCGCCGCCGATCTGTCGGGTGGCCTGGGACTGCTCTTGCCAGGGCTCACGCGCATCAAACCGGGCGTAACCGTGCTAGCGGCAGTCGGCTGCGTGCTGCTGCAGCTCGGCGCCATCGTATTTCACTTTTCACGCGGCGAGGCCGCCAATACCCCATTCAACTTCGTGTTGGTGTTGCTGTCGGCGTTCGTGGCGTGGGGTCGGCTCCGGGCGCCCATCGCAGCGCGGTGAGATCGCGCACCTCGCTTGCGAAGGTGTTGCAGCGTGCTCGGTCTCGAACTCCAAAGGCAGAGAGCCTTCCTTAGCTGGCCGTACCTGGAGTGCAGCCCAGGGGCTTGAAGACGCGCTGCTCAGAGGGTGGAGCTGCTCCGAGCTTGCTCGTCGGACGGCGCGGACGGGGCAGGAGTTCGCCGCCACAGTTGGGACAGACGCCAAGCAGGCGTTCCGACGCGCAGGACGCGCAGAACGTGCATTCGAAAGAACAGATCCGGGCATCCACCGATTCGGGCGGAAGGTCGCGGTCACAGCATTCACAGCTTGGGCGAAGTTGCAGCATGGTGGCTCCTTGATCGAGGTGATCCGTCACGACGTGGCAACGTCCCGTTTTCGAGCATCTCAGTGATGCGCTGCTCGGAAGCGGGCAATGCGCTCCTTGGTTGGCGGGTGTGAGGAGGCATAGCGAGCGATGCCGTGTTCGCTCTCGCCCTCGGAGAGTCGCTCGAGCGCACGGGCGAAATCCTCGGGATCCATCCGGGCCCGGGTCATGAACTCGAGCGCGAACTCGTCTGCCTCCGTCTCGTGGTTCTGCGAGAACGTGGCGTTGGCGTAGATGGCAGGGAGCGCACCGGCCAAACCGGCTGCTTGGGACGCGTCACCAATCACGGCCATCATGAACAGGGCGGCGATGCTGCTCTCCAGCGCCATGCGCGCGGTGTGGCGATGCTCCACGTGCCCGATCTCGTGGGCCAGAACCGCGAAGATTTCACGGTTCGAGGGCATCCGCTCCACGAGCTCGTCGGTGACGATCACGATGCCGTTGGGCAGCGCGAAGGCGTTGGGTGCGCCCGCCTGGCGAAACTCCAGGCGCAAAGGGAGCTTGGGATAGCTCTTGGCCATTTCGGCGAAGCCCTTGCGGATCTCGTTCTGTCGCTCGGTGGGTAGTCTCGTCGGTCGGAACACGATCCGATCCAATGAGTCGAGCGTACCGGCTCCCAATTGGTGGGCGAGGTCGTCGCTCATGGCGAAGGCAGCCTGGCGGGCCACGAACGGCAGCCCCCATCGGAACAGCACGGCGCCCAGCGCGACGATCAGGACCACTGCGCCGAGCGCGAGGCGCAGGTTCGACTCGAAGCGGTACGGTTGGAGGCCGCCTGTGCCCCAGGCCTTCTCCAAGGCATCCACCGCAGCGTTGTTTTCGGTCTCCAGCAGGGCATCGCCGTCGAGGTGGATGGCGCGAGGTGTGTTGCCGAGCCGCGCGTCGATCCGCACTTCGCTCCGCGCCACGTGACGCGGAGCTCGGCGTTCTTCGGCGCTGAAGCGAATCGTCAGCCGTTCGGCTTCCGGCTTCACCACGACCGGTGACGGGCGCGATGTTTCGCCGTCGTAGAAGGTCGCGACAAACTCGACGTGCTCTGCCACCCGTTCCTCAGAAGCCCAGGTCGAAATCGAAGGCACCCAGATCGTCGGCTGCGTCACCGAGGGCGCCGCGTTCGCTGAATTCGCGATCGACCTGCGCGTCCAGCTCACCCTGCGCAACCAGCGTCAGGCGGCTGAGACGATAGCGCGTGAAGCGAACCTTGGCCCAGGGCATCAAAAGACCGAGCGACACCACCACGGCGATGGCGTTGGAGAAGAGCAGCCAGATGACGGGCCAGACCTCGAGCTTCGCGTTCAGCCGGTGAGGCCCAATCGAGACGTGTGAGAGGACGAGATTGGCGAGCTGGGCCTGGAGGTATCCGGTGGCGAGCAGGATGCCGGCGTAAAAGAGGGGCAGCGCGACGAAGAGTCCCGCTAGATTCTCTGCCGAGGGCGGTCGTCCTCCCAGCCCCTTCGCCATCGAACTCATCGAGGCGATGAAGAAGATCAGGCCCGGTGCCGCGAACAGCCCGGCGATCAGGTAGCAGCGATAGAACTGCCCCACGCGAGCCTGGAAGGAGAACGGGGTCGTCCCGTAGCGGTGGCCGCCGAGAATGAAGCGGGTCAGGCGTTGCTGGAAGTAGGGGAAGCCGATGCCGAGGGTGAACAGGTAGACGAGCCCACCCTTGAGGAAGATCCAATAAGCCGACGAGATCTCACCGCGAAAGCCGAAGCGCAGGTTGCGATAGGCAGTGTTGCGCGCGTTGAATGCCGTCGAGAGCACGAGCAGTGCCGGCGTCGAAAGCACGAGCACCAGGACGAGCGCCAGGTTGAGGATTGGTGAGATGAACTGCGTGAGGAAGGACACGCCGAAGAAGGCGAGCACGAGCATGCGGCCCTTGAGGATCTTCAGCGGATCGGCAAGGTAGACGAAGGTCGAGCCGTCGAGCCGGGTGTTTCGGTAGAAGTAGTTCTTCGTCCGCACCTTCGCCCAGGCCGAGTAGATGCCGAGCGTCAGGACCGTCAGCAGGACGTTGACGATCCAGATGCCGAAGTACTCGCTCGCGTTGCCCGTGAACTGGAAGGGGAGCTCTCGGCTGCCTCCTCCGGCCCCGCTGCCCGTTGGGCCTCCTGCTCCGACGGTAACCCCACTCGCGCCAGCTGCTTCCTCCGCAAACATGGCGACACGCTATCATCGCTCCAAGCGTCGCAATAGCTCGGGGAGAGGGGGGCGGGCCCGGGTGCAGCCGAGGCAGCCGGGCCCCGTTGTCTCAAGGGCAGACCGATTCCATCTGCTCTTTGTAGTCCGACAAGCTGCAGTTGGATGTATCCGCACAGGCGTCGTAGCCGAGCTCACAGGCGTCCTTGAAGGTCGCGCTGCACTTGCCGCAGGTTTCGTCCTTGGTCGGATCTCCACCACCGCAGGCGGTGGCAGCGAGGGCCAAGAGGATGGCGATGCCGCCGAGCATGTTTTGCTTCGTTCGTTTCATGTGAGGTACTCCAGGGGCCCCGCGTCTCGTCGCAGAGCATTCGTTCGCGAATAGCATTGCGGGCGAATGCTCTGCAATGAGTGAACGCGTCCCCGCGCCACGCCGTTGTGCGCCACGGCGCCGAGCCACCTGGCGTCAGGGCACCGCGTCAGGGCCCGCGTCCCCGCGCCTCCGACCCGCGCGTCAGGGCTTTCCCGGGAACGCGTCGACGTACTGGATCTTCACGTCGGGGAAGGCGTCCACGAACTTCACCTTGGTGTCCGGGAACGTCTGGACCATCTGCCACTTGCCGCAGGCGTCGGGGAAGTTGTCGACCTTCTTCACCTTCAGGTCCGGGAAGGCGTCGACCACCTTGATCTTCACGTCGGGGAACGTGTCGACGACCTGGATCTTTCCGTAGAGGCGGTGACCGCCGAAGGTACAGTCGGCCGATACGGCGGGCTTGTCGGCGGCCCAGGCAGGCGCGCTCAGGATCAAGGAAAAGAGGGCAAGGCGAAGGTACATGGCGCGAGTATGAGCGCGCTGTCTTGCTGCCGCAAAAGGTGCCAGGGCTCCGGTAGGCGTCAGTGGGTGGACCGACCACCCGGCCCCGGCGCCTGACGCTCTGCGCGCGGCCCACACCAGATCTGGTGCTGCGCCCGACTAGTGAGTCTTCCGCAGGGTGCGGTTGAATAGTTCGAGGGTGCCTTGCCACGCCAGCTTGGCCGCCGCGGCGTCGAAGCGAGGCGTGGTGTCGTTGTGAAAGCCATGCTGCGTGCCCGGGTAGGTCGCGACGCGGAACTTCGCGTGGGCTGCCTGGAGGGCAGCCTCGAACGGCGGCCAGCTGGCGTTGACGCGCTCGTCGTTCTCGGCGAGGTGCACGAGCAGCTCGGCTTTGACCTGCGCCGCTCCTTCTGGCGCAGGAGCCGAGCCGTAGAAGGGCACGGCGGCACGCAGGGTCGGCAGCCGCACGGCGAGTTGATGGGCGACGCCACCACCGTAGCAAAAGCCGACGGCGCCGAGGCGTTGGTTACCGTCGGGAAACTTTTGCGCCAGCTCGGCAGCCGCGACGAAATCCTCGAATGTCTTCTGCTTGTCCAGCTTCTGGAACAGCTCGCGAGCGGCATCTTCGTTGCCGGGGTAGCCGCCCAGGCCGAAGAGCGCGTCGGGCGCGAAGGCGATGAAGTTCTCGAGGGCGATGCGCCGCGCGATGTCTTCGATGTGCGGATTGAGGCCCCGGTTCTCGTGGATGACCAGAACGACGGGCAGCTTGCCCTTCGCGTCCTTGGGCCGCACCAGGTAGCCGCGTCCCTTGCCATTTCCGCGGGGCGAATCGAATTCGAGGAACTCACCGTGCAGGCGTGCGTCGCTCGGTGCCACCTGCTGCGCTTGGGCGAAGTTCGGGCTGAGTGCCTCGAGCAGGCCGGCGGCGGTGGCGCCGGCAATGGCGAAGCGACCTGCCTTGTCCAGGAACCCCCGCCTGTCCAAGAGTCCGTGCACGTACTGATCGAAGAGACGCAGGACTTCGGGATGAAAGTCGGCAGAGGTGGGGCGGTCGAGCGACATCCAAGCTGTCTAGCACAGTCCACCGGTGTCTCGTAAGAAGGACGCGAGGGCCGCGCGGTTTCCCGGCCGAGCCGGAGGCGAGGGGTGTGCGAGCCCCGACTCAGCGCGCCAGCCAGATCACGATGGCCGCGATGGTCGCGTCGGCAACGACGTGGGCGAGGATCGCGGCCAACAAGCCTTCGCTCAGGTTGCGGAGAATGCCCAGGAGCACGGCCCAGGTTCCGGCGAGCAGCACTCCCACCACGCCTCGGGGGAAGCCGTGGGCGTGGATCAGACCAAAGGAGGCTGCTTGCAGCAGGAGCGCTGGAAGGGAACCGAACTCCGTGGTGAGACTGGGCTGCAGCACGCCGCGCCACACGAGCTCTTCGGCGGTGGCGTTGGCCACGGCAAAGACGAGCCCACCGAGCGCGAGTATGGCGAGTGGCCGATCGGGGATCAGCTGCAGCAGATCCGAGAGATCGGGGCGCAGTAGGTAGACCCACCCCACGAGGGCGCCAGGCGTGATCAGGCCAGCGAACAGGGTGAGCGCGACAGGAACGCGCCCGCGCCGGATCGGCGGAAACTGCGCGGAAGGCACCAGCCGCGTTACCGCAGCGGCTGCCAGCAGCGCGATCAGCAATGAGGCCTGCCAGAGGACGCCGCAGCCCATCAGCGACGCAATCCCGAAGACCAGAACGGTGACGGCCAAGACGGGCGAGGGGCGCGTTCGCACCGCGGAAGAGGGCGCCGCAGGACTGGGCGTCGCACGACCCGGCGCCGCGGGACCCGGCGCCGCAATACCAAGCGCAGCAAGGCCGAGCGCAGCCAGGCAGAACGCCGCGGCGACCAGCGCTGGAACGAAGCGCGCGGTGGTCGTCGCCGTGGGCGGCGTGAGTCCCAAGAGGGCCAGCGCCACGAGTGAACCCAGCAGGATGACCTTGTCCACGAGGCTTCCACCACTGGGCTGCCGAGTCCTAGAGCGCAAGCGAAGGCTCCGCTTCGCTCGCGTTCTCTGTCGTCACCTGGCCCAGCGTCACCTGACCCAGCGATCGATAGGCCTTTGCAGTTGGGGCGTTGGACATCGAGGTCGGTGATCGGCGCTCACGCGGACCTCGTCAAGGAGGAC
>DATIDO010000107.1:0-4078 GCA_035456245.1 Polyangiaceae bacterium | reverse complement strand
CGAGGACAACATCATCATCGGCAACACCACGCTCTACGGTGCCACGAGCGGCAAGGCGTTCTTCAACGGCAAGGCCGGTGAGCGCTTCGCCGTGCGCAACAGCGGAGCGACCGCGGTGGTCGAAGGCGTGGGTGACCACGGCTGCGAGTACATGACCGGTGGTCGCGTGATCGTTCTGGGTCAGACCGGGCGCAACTTCGCCGCTGGTATGAGCGGTGGCTACGCCTACGTGCTGGACGAGGACGACACCTTCTCGCGCCGTTGCAACCTGGGCATGGTCGAGCTCGAAGCCCTCAGCACCGAGGACGCCGTCTTCGTCGCGCACACGCTCGAGGAGCACGTGCGCTACACCGGTAGCGCTCGCGCCAAGGCTCTGCTGTCCAACTGGGAGCAAGCCCTCGCGAAGTTCGTGAAGGTCGTTCCCACCGAGTACCGCCGTGTGCTCGAGGAGTTGGCCAAGCAAGCACCCAAGGTCGAAGCGAGCCGCGACAGCCTTCGAGTCATTCAGCCCAAGGATCCGTTGAGCGGCGAGGCCGCGAACTGAGCCCCGAACGGCGGGTACGACCGCTGTCCCGACCCCTGTCGGGACACGGTCTCCCTCCCCCGGACCACCCCCTTCCGCCCCCAACGAACCGAGATTGAGAGAATGGGAAAGACCTCAGGTTTTCTCGAGTACACCCGCAAGAACCCCGAGAAGCTGCCGAAGACCGAGCGGGTCAAGAACTACCGTGAGTTCGAGCTCCCGGTCATTCAAGAGACGCTGAAGGAGCAGGGCGCGCGCTGCATGGATTGCGGCGTTCCGTTCTGCAACACCGGCTGCCCGCTCGGGAACCTGATCCCCGACTGGAACGATCACAACTACCGGGGTCAGGCGCGGGACGCGATCGCGTCCCTGCACTCGACCAACAACTTCCCGGAGATCACCGGTCGCATCTGTCCCGCTCCCTGCGAGGCAGCCTGCGTTCTCGGCATCAATGACGACCCGGTCTCGATCAAGCTGATCGAGCGTGCGACGGCCGATCGCGCCATCGCCGAGGGTTGGATCGTGCCGATGCCGCCCGCGGTGAAGACCGGCAAGAAGGTCGCCGTGATTGGCTCGGGGCCGGCCGGTATGGCAGCTGCTCAGCAGCTGGCCCGCGCAGGCCACGACGTCACCGTCTTCGAGCGGGACGATCGCATCGGTGGTCTGCTGACGTACGGCATCCCCGACTTCAAGATGGAGAAGGATCTGGTCGATCGTCGCGTCGCCCAGATGGAGGCCGAAGGCGTCGTCTTCAAGACCAGCGTTGCCGTGGGCGTCGACGTGACGGCCGATCAGCTGCGTCGTGATTTCGACGCGATCTGCCTGGCCATCGGCTCACGCGTCCCGCGTGATCTGGCCGTGCCCGGTCGCGAGCTGAATGGCGTCCACTATGCGATGGACTTCCTCACGCAGCAGAACCGTCGCGTGGCTGGCAAGCCCGTCACCGAGGCGGAGATTCTGGCCACCGGCAAGCACGTCGTCGTGATCGGCGGCGGCGACACCGGCAGCGACTGCATCGGCACCTCGCATCGTCAGGGCGCGCTCAGCGTGACCAACTTCGAGATCATGCCGGAGCCGCCCACGTCGCGCGCGGCGTCGACGCCTTGGCCGCTCTGGCCGCTGATGCTCCGCACCTCGACCTCGCACGAAGAGGGTGGTGAGCGGCGCTTCAGCGTCACCACCAGCTCGCTCCGCGGACAGGACGGTCAGGTCACGCACCTGGCCTGCTGCGAGGTGACGATGGATGGAGGCCGCCTGGTCAACGTCCCCGGCACCGAGTTCGAGATCCCTGCAGACCTCGTGCTCTTGGCGATGGGCTTCGTCCATCCCGAGAAGCCCGGCATCGTCGAGCAGCTCGGCCTGAACCTGGATCCTCGCGGCAACGTCGCGGTGAACCCGGAGACGCTGGCCACCAGCGAGGCTGGTGTGTTCGCTGCGGGCGACTGCCAGCGAGGCCAGTCCTTGGTCGTCTGGGGTATCGCCGATGGTCGCAAGGCCGCCCGAGGCATCGATACCTACCTGATGGGCAAGAGCTCGCTCCCCTTCGGTAACCACGCCGATCCTCGGTTCCAGAGCTGATCGCCACGGACAGGGTGGTGGTGGCGACCGGATTTCCGGCAACACTGCCACCACCCCGCTCGACAGGCAGCGCCCTGTGATACGCTGAGCGCCGTGAGTAAGGATCGTCAGCCCGAACAGCCGGCCGACAAGGGGCCTGCGGTGAGCTTCCGCGAAGAACCGGCTGGCCGAGAGACGCTGGAGGCGATTTCGCACGAGCGCCGCGTCAAAGAGGCCCGCTCGACGAAGCACTACGGCGATCGCATCTCGAACGCCCCCGGCGCCGTCTCGCCGCGCGTGGCGCTGGCCCTCGACACACATCCCGAGGTCACCTTCGCGGTGGTGCCCGCCGGACGAGCTACCTACGCTGCGCTGGAGGACGAACTCCATCACGACGGCCCGTCGATCGAGATCCGGGACGCTCGGGAGCCCGTCGACTCACCCGTGCTGGCCATGCGCATCGAACGCATGTGCACGTTCGTCGTCCAAGCTCCCGTGGAACAATTGGAGAGTCCCGTCGTCCAAAGTGAACTGCTCCGCGAACGCCTCCTTCCCTTCCTCCCCGTCGACGATCCTCGCCATGTGAGCCGTGTCGAAGTTCGCGCTTGGCAGGATGCCGGCACCACGCTCGTGCGCGTTTGGTGCCGAGTGCCCTAATTCGATCCACGCACCCTGCCATGCCGTCCCGCGAGTGTCCTCGCCGGTGACCGACTCGTCCCCACCATGCTCGTCCGCTGTCCTTCTTGCTCCGCAAAATTCAACGTCCCCGACGAAAAGGTCGTCGGCAAGCGCGTGCGCATGAAGTGCAAGAAATGCGAGGGCGCGATCCTGATCGACGGGTTGTCGCCGAACGCTGGTGCTGGCTCCAGTCGGCCCCCGGCAGCCTCCGTCACTCCACCGCTCACGGCGGCTCCGGCGGCTGTGCCAGCCGCTCGTCCGGCAGCTGCGGCTGCACCAGCTGTGGCTGCGCCGGCTCCCCCCGCACCAGCTCCAGCTGCGCCAGCTCCTGCACGCGCGGCTCCTCCGGTTGCCGTCGGTGGCGCAGCACGACCGGCTCCACTCGCCTCCGCAGCGGCCAAGGCTCCCGGAGCCTCGCCTGCTGCTGCGGCGCCATCACCTGCGGCCTTTCCCACCGGTCCCACGCGCACCCCCCAGTCGGTTCCGCCGCGCCCCACGCCGCAGGTCTCTCAGGCAAGCCGCTCGCCGCAGCCGCCGCTCGCTGCGCCACGGCCGACGTCGTCTACGGCCGCTGCCGTGCCCACTCGCGCGGCGCCTACCCACTCAGTACCTACTCAGACGGCGCCGCGTTTCGAGGTCGCGGAGCCTTCGGGCAAGCGTCACCAGCTCCCGGTCGGTGAGCTGGCAAAGGCCTGGAGCGCTGGCCAGTTCGAGGCCGGAACACTCGTGAAGTCGCCCGGCTCAGCCAACTGGGTTCCCCCCTACGATCTCCCGGAGCTCGCCGGTGTCGCCGCGCCCAACCTCGCGGCGACCGCAACGGCAGGACGAACCACCCAGCTCACCTTCAGCGACGAGACGGTCTCGCTCGGCGTCGACGAGTCGGCCGCGCTGAGCCGCCAGGCGTTCGCTGCACAGCGAGCGCTCGAAGGCGCTCCGGCCGCTCGAGCGGTTCCCAGCGTGCCCGAAGACTCGGGCTTCGAAGACGAAGAGGTTGCGACCGTCGTACGTTCCCTCGATCAGCTGAACCAGCTGCGTGAGCTAGCGCAGGCACCCTCGAAGCAACCCACACTCAAGCCGCCTTCCGGTGTCGCCGTGCCGCCCGAGGCGCTGCCCTCGCGTCCCTCGCCGCTGCCGCCACGACCGCCTGGTCCGGCACCTGGGGTCGGGGGCGCCACGCCAGCCGCGGCGGCAGAAGCGCCCCTGCAGCGAGCCATACCCAAGCGCCACAACCCCACGCTGCTCGGCGTGCCCGCACCGGCAATCCACGGAGCCTCCCCTGCACCGGCAGCGTTCGTGCCCGGTGCAGCCGCTCCGACTGCA
>DATIDO010000106.1:0-5286 GCA_035456245.1 Polyangiaceae bacterium | reverse complement strand
CATAACCGGCGCCAACGCCGACGAAGAACTGGTCGAGGAAAGTGAAGTCGACCAGCGCGGTCACGCCGGCCAGGCCACCGACGCCCCCGTTCGCGCCATAGAAGCCCAGCTGCGGCTGGGCGTAGACGCCAATCAGATCGTTGATCTGCGCACCGAAGCGCAGGTCCATACCGCCGTAGCCATAGGTGGCGCTGCCGCCGAACGAGTCGGAGCCGGAGAGGAAGCCGCCACCACCCGCCACACCGAAGCGGAAGCGCGCACCATCGGCGTCGCCACTGGGCGAACCCGAGCTCTTTTCCTCACTCTCGGTCGCGGCAGGCGCAGCTTCCTCGGTTCCCTCGGCAGGTGCCGTCTCGGCTGCCGTGCCATCCGTCGTCGCGTCCGAGCTCGCACCCACGGCCGCCGGCTCCTGTGCGAGGGCCAAGCCACTCGACAGAATCATCGTCATCGCGATCCCACCACCCAGTACAAAACGCATTCAGTCTTCCCTTCGTTACGCTACCCAGCTCAGCCTACGCCAGTTGAGCAGGCATCTTCCCCATGAGTGGATTGTGGGACCAAGAATTCTGCAGAGGCTCGTCGATTTCCTTGCCTGGGGCCCCCATTCACAGGCTTTTTGCGAAGGAAATGAACTCTACCAGCTCGAGCCCGAGCCGGGCCTCCATCGTCCAACCCACATCGGTACCCGAGGTGCCGACCGGGAACTCGAAGACCGGGCCCCCTCCCCACTCCACGATGACGCCGAGTGCACGCATCCCCACCAGGAGAGGCACGGTGAGGGCCGGGTTCGACGGGCGCTCCAGCTCGAACCGGGCCATGGGCTGAATGGACGTAGTCAGGACTCCTACACTGTATTGGTCACCCATGACGACGTGGACCCAGTCGAACGACAAGAAGCCGCCCGTCTCCAGCAGCCATCGGCGAGGATGGCTGGGGCCGATGCGGGCCTGCGCGCCGAAGCGGAAGCGGTCGGCGGCGAAACCGAGCCCCAGGCTCTGACTCCCGTAGGTCCCGCCGCTGTCATCGGCGAAGACGATGCTCTCGAGCCCGATCATGGCGGGGACGATGGGATGCACCTCGGCCGAGCAGGGGCGAACCCAGGCGAGCAGGAGGGGCGTGAAAAGCAGAGGCCAGCGCTTCATTGCGGCGCCTTTCGGCAGTCGTCACTGTTGCCGCCGAAGTAGCCGAGGGCACCGCTGCTCGTACGCTCGGGTTGCTCGGCGTAGACCGGAGCTTCGGAGCAGGACTTCACGAGCTCGTTCGAGAAGCGCTCGCTTCCGGTCTTCAGCCGCTCCTTTTTGTCCTCCACCGTCTCGTGGTCGTAGGTGTCCAGCATCGCGTCCACCTTGGTGCGGTCTTCGCCCAGGTATTGCTCCAGCGCTGCCTTCCGCGCCGGATCCAGCTTCCAACCGAGCGCCTCCTCGAGCCGTCCGGGCCGAAAGCGTTTCAGCGCCACGTCGCGGCCGTGCACGAACAGGCCGCGCATGATGAACGGATCGAACCGGTAGCCGGCGCCGGCGACCAGGTAGTCGGGCAGGCCGTCGGGGACGAATACGAGCTCCACCTGAGAGCTGCTGCCGACGTTCGCCGAACTGGCCGCGGACTCGGTCGCGGACTCGGTCCCTGCCGACGGAGCAACTGTGGAGTCCGTTTCGACGGTCGGAGTCGGCGAATCATGACAAGCGAAGCCCCGCCACCGTGCGTTCTGCCGGTCGGCCAGCAGCACCACCGTGGCCGCCTCACTGGCTAGCACCTGACTACCCATTTCCCCGATGGCCTCCTTGGCGATGCTCAGCAAGTCATCCGCAGGACTGCTCCGCATACCCGTCAGGCGACCGGTACTGATGGCCAACATGCGCAGTTGCGCGCGTTCGGTTCCACTCTCGGGCACGTCCGTCAGCGGACACTCGGGGCGGTTGAACTGGAGCGCGTAGTACGCAGGCAGGCCACTGCGCAGGCCGCCATCGAGCCAAATGCCACAGTCCGCTTGGTCGCTCAGCCCCGTTCGCACACGATTGACCGGCTGGGCGAAGAAGGGCAGCACCGTCGACGCCATCACGCCGCTCACCAGGCAGCCCGCCGGGTCGTCGCTCGGCGAGCAGACGCTGTCGTCCAGCGCCACGGCCACGTTCTGGCTCACCTCGACCGATAGAACGCTGCGACGGAAGTCGTTGCGGATCATCGAGTCGGCGGCCGTCTCGAGCAGCGGATCGAGTACGGTGGCCTGCAGGGGATCGAAGCGCATCAGGCCCGGGTGGTGGCGTCCGAGCTTGTCGATCAGGCGAGCCGCCGAGCCAGCCTGCACGCAGATGACGTCGGGCTCGGTCGAGTCGGCGAAGCTGTTCACCATCAGCGCCAGCGCCCACATGCGGTAGAACGCAGGGTCGTTCGCGTTGGCTGGTCGAAGGGAGCTGTCGGGCAACTCCCAATGGGGGTGCTTTGCTGGCGGAGAGCCCGAGTCGAGGATCGCTCCCTGGTTGTCGTAGCGCCACGTCTCCATCTCGCGCCAGGCCGTTTCGAGGCGTTCGTAGTCTCTGCTGTCCGCCTGGGTCTGAGCCGAGTTCTCGGTGAAGTAGAGGTCCATGACCGTACCCAAGAGCGACCCGACCGAGGTGCCGCTCACTCCGCTGAAGCGTGACGAGGCGGCGAAAGTCGAGCTGTTGGTGTCGACGCGCAGCAGGCGTTCTCGCAAGTAGAGAAGTTCGAAAAGGAACCCGGCGACGAAAGCGCCGTTGGCCGAGCCGCCGCTCAGCGCGAGGCTGGGCGAGTCTCCGTGGAGCATGGGGTGTTGGCAGAGCCCGTTCCCCACCCGAGCGAGCACTCGGGTCGCGACGGGAGTGAGGTCAGCCACCTCCGCACCAGTTGCCTCTTGGTACTTGGCGAGAGCCTCGGCAGCCTCGCCCAGTGCAAACTCGACCAAGGGATCCTGGGCCCGCTGGTACAGCTTCACGTGGGCATCGTGGCTCATCGCGGTCTCCAGCACCCCGGCCCAGTCCCTCGGGCGATTGGTCTTTCGCAGCAGGGAACCCCAGGCGAAGAGCTCGGTCCCCGTCGTGCGCCCGAGCTGCGCCTGGGCGACTGCGCAGTCGGCATAGGGTCGCTCGAGCACGGGCCGCAGCAGCGAGTACACGTAGAGTTCCTGGTCCGTCTTGGGCGGGTCTTTCCCCTCGCTGTAGGTCAGGCCCCCGACCAGGCCGCGCATCGAGGCGTCGGGTCGGGGGAGGCTGCAGGCCATCGCCAGCGCCGCGACTCCACATGCAGGGAGGGCCAGTGCCACGATGCGTTGCCAGCCGATCCGTCCCACTCTCGTGCCGTTCCCACTCCCCATGTCCTCACCTTTGCGTTCGTCAGCAGAACCCCGAACGGTCGCACTATGGCACGATGAGTGGCTCGTGAATGTGTGATAAGAATGACAGCGGCTGGTGCACCATGGAGGTGCCGTCTCCCCCGCTCCTGCGACGCACACGAGGACGAGCGCCTGGCGAGCAGTGATGAGGAGAGACGACCAGCGACGAGCCAACCGTCGTCGCCAGCCGTCGTCGCCAGCCGTCGCGCGATCAGTCGCGTTCTCGCGCCACGCCTGCGTCGTCGCGCTCTCGCGCCTTCGAGGGAAACCCGAGCGCTAGCCGCGCCGGGTGACTCGTGACGGCCTTGTGCGCCAAGAGGCTCCACTCTTGGTACCAGTTCCAAAGGTGTTCGAGCGCTTCTTCCTCGCGCTCTCGCGCGGCGCGGGCCGGGCCGAGGTCGATGATCTTGCACAGGCCGTCGATGCGCGCGCGGAGGCGCTGGCGCTCGTCGCCGTCGAGACCACGTGCGGTGAGCAGCGCGGTCACTTCCGTGCTGACTGGGCCGAATGGCGCCTCGCCGCGTTCGAGTGAGTCGAGCCGATCGAGCAGCAGCGACAGGGCGATCACCACGGGTGCGCCGCGGCTGTGGCCGAGGCCGTGTACGAGGGCGCCGCGCAGGGCGGGGTAGGGGGCGAGCACGCGGCGAGTGATGGCCAGCCAGCGCGTGTAGTCGCCCTCGAGTTCGCTGAACGTAGCTCCGCGTTCGGGCTTGGGGACTGGGACTTCGCTGCGGGCGGCGACCAGAGCGCGCAGGCGCGCGAAGCCATCGTCGATGACCTGGGGGCAGAAGCCATAGGGCGCCAGCGCCGTAGTGACCTCAGCGAGTCGCATTCCCATCAGTAGCCGCGTCGTTGCCTCTGCCTTCTGAGCCAATGTTTTCGGTCGCATGTCGTGCTCCTGTGTCTGGAGGGTTGCGGACACCGCCATGGCGCACTGCGCCCTCCTCCATGCAACTCGGCCAACGGTTGGGTGGCGTTGCGTGAAATCGTCCAAGGCGACTCGCCTTTTTTGGGGTGGCGGCGTGCGAGAGCGTGCGCGGCACGTCGCCTTTTGGTGCGTGGCACTTTGCCGAAGGGTGGGTGGCACGTCGCCGAAGGGTGGGTGGCAGCCTGTCGAGCGGACGCTGACCGGCCGCGCCAGGTTGGCTGGCCACCTGCAGCAGGGTGGATTCCACAATGCTTGCGTGTGGTTGGCAGACTGCAGGCTGCTCGGTGGCCCGTTGCCAGCTGCTGGGTGGCTGGTTGCCAGCCGCTGGGTGACGGGTGGTAGGCAGCGGGCCGCAAGGGCGGAGGGTGATGCGGGTGGGGCGACAGGGAGGGGCCTGGGTTTGGCAGGCAATCGCTCGCGAGGCGGAATTCATGCGGTCGCAGCTGGGTGCTCAGGTGCCAGCAAGGTGAAACGCACTGAGTCTCGAAGTGGAACCCACCCGGTCGCGAGCTGGAACGCACCCGGTCGCGAACTGGAACGCACCGGCTCGCGAGCTGGAACGCACCCGGTCGCGAGCCCGAACCCACGAGGCCGCGAGGCGGCACTCAGGGGGCCGCGAGGTGGCGTGCCGCTGGTCGCGAGGCGGCGCGCAGCTGGTCGCGAGGCAGCACGCAGCTGGTCGCGAGAACCCAACAAGGGCGCTCATGGAACAGTCAGGCTCTGACTCCGCCTAGAGCGCCGATCAGTTTGCCCCGGAGTTCGCCTGCTCCGGCCCATCGTGCTGCACGAGCGGCGCTCCTTTTGCTTGTTCGGTCGCGCCAAAACGGTTTGCCTCACGGCAAACCGTTTGTCGCTCTAGGTGTGACTTCGCCGACCGACGAGTCGAAAGGCAGATGGCGCGATGCACTGTGTCGAGGGTGCGTGTGACAATTGTTACTGGCCCTCTCTTCACTCGCAGAGTCGTTGAGAAATAGGAGCAGCCCCTTCGCAAGCCGGCCGACCGGACAAACAT